>CAZCJY010000379.1:812-2301 GCA_964498975.1 uncultured Methylocystis sp. | reverse complement strand
CAGTGTCGCTACCACTACTGACATTTGCGCGCCGCTTACAGCCTCACCCCCGCGCAAGCGCGATCATCACCGCGCCGATAAGCATCACGGCGGCGCCGAACAGGCGCCCGTTCGAGTCTTCCTTCAGCACATGTCCGCTGGCGAGCACGGTGAAGAGCGCCGACAATCGCTTGATGGCGATCACATAAGGCGTGAACAGCACGGTGAGCGCCCACATCTGCAAAGTATTGCCGAAGGCCATCGCCGATCCGGCGCCGATCGCGTAGCGCAGCTGGAAGGCGCTTGGCGCGGCGCGCCGCCCGGCGACCCAGTAGAGCAGGGCGCAGAGCGAAATGACGATCGTCACCGCCGTTATCCAAATGAGCGGCGTCGACGCCCTGACGCCCAGCTTGTCGATGTTGGCGGTGACGCTCCAGATCACCGCGGTGCCGATCATCATCCGCGCGCCTCTGTCGCGCGCAAAGACATGGAAGTTGAAGCGCCGTCCGCTCTCCTGGTCGGCGTCGAGCAGGCCGACGCCGAGCACGGTGAACAGCACGCCGAAGACGCCCATCGGCGGCGCCATCTCGCCGGTCATGATCGGCGAGGTGAACAGCATCAGCACGGGCGTGAGCAGCACGAGCGGCGCGACGAGCGACGCGTCGGACAGTCGAAAGGCGCGGATATAAAGCGCATAGGCGACGACGTTGAGCGCGCCTGACCAGGCGAGCAGCGTCCAGAATTCCCGCTTCGTCAGCGACGCGAGCGTCTCGCGCGGCGAAGTGAGCAGTGTCGGATAAAACACGAAGCACGCGACGATCAGCAGACCCGCGCCCGCGCACCACTGCGCGGCGAGGATGGCGCGGTCGTCGGCCGTCCGCGTCGCCGCCTTGGTGCCGAGATCAGTGACGGACTGGCAGATGGCGGTGACGAGCGAGGCCAGAAGAGCGAGAAGCGCGAGGTCCATGGCGCGCTATAGCGCATGGGCGGCTAACGTGGGAACGGCCGCGAGGCTCCTGAGTCATTCCCGACGCGTGAAGCGCGATGGGGTCGAACCTTCGGTCCTCCGGGAATGACAGGCCAGGATTGCTTGGCGTCACCCGCCAGGCTTTACCGCCGTCACCAGCGTGTCGACGCCGTCGCGGAATTCGACCGTGACCGGCGCGAAGCCTGAAACGCGCAGCTGCTCGAGCGAAGGCTCGAAATACATGATGTGCAGAGGGGATTCGTCGCTCAACAGGTGGATGATCCAGTCTTCGAGCAGATCGAGCCGGTTCATTTCAGTGAAAATCTTGAACCATCCGCGCACGACGGCTTGCGTATCGGCAAGATGCGCCGCCGCATCGTCCATGGCGTAGCGATCACCGTTGACGAAAATACCGCCGGGCTTCAAGGCGCGAAAGACTTCGGAAACGGCGGCCTTACGGTAGTCGTTGGGGAAATTGTGGACGGCATAATTGGAAATGACGACGTCGATGCTCGCGCCCGGCAGCGCGCGTAGAGCCGTGAG
>CAZCJY010000379.1:0-802 GCA_964498975.1 uncultured Methylocystis sp. | reverse complement strand
CTCGAAGCCATTGAGCGGCCCTTCGCCGCGACGCCACTCGGCGACCCGCTCGCCGATCTTGCGCGCGAGCAGGGCGGCGTTCGGGCACATCAGCCGCAGCACGTCATATTCGGCGCCGATCGGCCCGGCGAAAGGATTGTCTTGGAGCGCGGACATGGCGGATCTTTTTCCATATCGCGCAAAGCCCTGCAAGGCCGCGGCTTTCCCCTGGCTCAGCGCCGTGATAGCGAGGCGCAAGCTTTCGAAGAGAGACGGCCATGACGCAGGCATTACGCAGTAACGCGCCGCAGGGCGGCGCCGACGCATCGCTCGGCGACTCCCTCGTCGCGCTGGGGCGCGCCGCGCGGGCGGCGGCGCGGCGAATGGCGCTCGCTTCGACCGACGCCAAGAACGAGGCGTTGCGCGCGGCCGCGGGCGAAATCCGTCGCCAGAGCGGCGCCATACTCGCCGCCAACGCGCTCGACGTCGCCGACGCCAGGGCGCGCGGCACGGCGGCGTCCTTCCTCGACCGGCTGACGCTCGATCCCGCCCGCGTCGAGGCGATCGCCCGCGGTCTCGAGGAGATCGCCGATCTTCCCGACCCCGTCGGCCGCGTTCTGGCGAGTTTCGAGCGGCCGAACGGCTTGAATATCGAGCGCGTGTCGACGCCGCTCGGCGTCATCGGCGTGATTTACGAAAGCCGTCCCAATGTCACCGCGGACGCGGGCGGCCTGTGCCTCAAGGCCGGCAACGCCGCAATCCTGCGCGGCGGTTCGGAGAGCCTGCGCTCGTCGACGGCCATTCACGCCTGCCTCGTTGCGGG
>CAZCJY010000378.1:1908-2303 GCA_964498975.1 uncultured Methylocystis sp. | reverse complement strand
CTCTGGTTTCTGCTTAGACGTAGTCACGTATTTCAGGTCCGTTGGCGCGCCGCCTGCCGACCATTCTTCGGCGCGGGCCGCCCATCGGTCGAGCGCCGGGCCATCATAGCCTTGCGCAATCTCCTCGCGCGTTCCCATGATGCGCGCATAAACAAACGGCGCGGTCAGATCGGCGATCTGCGGATAATCCGAATCTCCGGCGATGACGATCGCGACGCCGTGCTGGCGCGCAAGCGCCACGAATTCAGGCGCGCAAAAGCTCTCATGCCGCGCTTCGATCGCGTGGCGTAACGCGCGGCCGCCAATTTCCTTCGGCAATAAACGGAGAAAGCCATCGAAAAATTCCGCGTCGAATTTGCGCGTTGGCGCGAACTGCCAGAGGATCGGTCCGAGCT
>CAZCJY010000378.1:0-1898 GCA_964498975.1 uncultured Methylocystis sp. | reverse complement strand
AAGCTCCATGACGCCGCTGGCGAAGAAGCGATTGATCGACTCGCCGGCTTCCGCGGGCGTCCTGCGCATCACGGCAAAGCGCGGCGCCTTGACGCTGAAGACGAAGCCTTCGGGAGTTTCGTCCCGCCATTTCGCGAATGTCGCGGCGGACTGCGTACGGTAGAATGTGCCGTTGATTTCGATCGAAGCCAGCTTGCGGCTGGCGTATTCGAGTTCGCGCTTGCGCGGCAGGTCCGGCGGGTAAAAGCCGTCGCGCCAGGGCTCATAGGTCCAGCCGCCGACTCCGACATATATATTCCCCACCATTCGACTCATTGCCGTTCCCGCGTAAGATGTCGGCTGTCCAGGTCTAGAGAGTCGCTAGCGCCGCGCCAAGTAGCGGCATCGTCGGCAATCATATTTGTCTGGAGCGCCGCTTGTCGATCTTTTGAGCCCACTGCTTTTTGCATATCGACAGAGACGTTCGAAGGAGGCGCCATGGCGGCGAATATTGTATGCAGAAGTTTGCTCGCGCTGTCCGTCATCGGACTCGCCGCCTGCGACCGTGGTCCTGAGCTGCCCGAGAGCGCGGGCTATGGCCCTAATCCAACGCTGCCGGAGCCACACCCAACCGGCGCCTTTCCTTACGTGAACGTGGCGCCCGCCGTCGGCTGGCAGGCGAATGAGACGCCGACGCCCGCCACTGGCCTCGCCGTGCAAGCCTTTGCAACCGGACTCGAGCATCCGCGCTGGCTTTATGAGCTTCCGAATGGCGACATCCTCGTTGCCGAAACCGACGCGCCGCCACCACCGGAAGGCTGGGGAGGCGGCGGTCTGCGCGGGCTTATCATGCGTCTCTATATGCGCCAGGCAGGCTCGCACAAGCCAAGCGCCAACCGCATCACGCTTCTGCGCGACGCGGATGGCGACGGCGTCGCCGAAACGAAGGAGGTTCTCCTCCAAAATCTCAATTCGCCCTTCGGCATGGCGCTGATCGACGATCAGCTCTATGTCGCAAACGCCGATGCGCTTGTGCGCTTTCCTTATAAGGAGGGCGATACGCGCATCGAGGCCGCGCCGGAGAAGGTGGTGGACCTTCCGGCGGGTCGCAATCATCACTGGACCAAGAGCCTTGTCGCGGACCCCGTCGGCTCGCGGCTCTATGTGGGCGTCGGCTCCAACTCCAACGCCGCCGAGCATGGCATGGAGGAGGAGCAGGATCGCGCGGCCATTCTCGAAATCGATCCGGCCAGCGGCGTCTCATGGGTCTTTGCGTCGGGATTGCGCAATCCCGTCGGCCTGGACTGGAATCCAGTTACGGGAGAACTATGGACGTCGGTCAATGAGCGAGACGAGATCGGCGACAATCTTGTGCCCGATTACATGACGTCCGTGCGCGAGGGCGCCTTTTACGGCTGGCCCTATAGCTATTATGGCCAGCATGTCGACGAGCGCGTGCGGCCGCAAAACGCCGAACTCGTAAAACAGGCGATCCGTCCGGATTATGCGCTGGGCGCGCATACGGCCTCGCTTGGATTCGCTTTTGTCGGCGACGCCGATCTTGGTCCCTTCCAGCAGGGCGCAATCATCGGCCAGCATGGGTCGTGGAATCGCAACCCGCGCGCCGGCTACCGCGTGATCTTCGTGAAATTCGAAGACGGCGTTCCGACTGGCGCGCCGGAGGAAGTGCTGACCGGCTTTCTGAATGAGCGGGGCGAGGCGCGCGGCCGGCCTGTGGGCGTGATCGTCGATAAGCAGGGCGGGCTGCTTGTTGCCGACGATGTCGGCGGCGCCGTGTGGCGCGTCTTCGCCGCGAAGCAGGCCGAGTGAGCGCCCACCGGAACGCTGGGCGTCCATATGGTCCCGCGGGCTTGAACTGGAGATTTGACCCGTCCGGCTTCGCTTTTGTCGGCCTCTAG
>CAZCJY010000377.1:0-2335 GCA_964498975.1 uncultured Methylocystis sp. | reverse complement strand
AGATCGGCTGGGGGCGCGAGACGATCGTCGCGCGACGTTGCGGATTGGTCATCGGCGACTATGCGCCCTGCGCGCTGCTTGCGGCGAAGACTCTCGGCGTCAAGGCGGTTGGCGTCGGCACGGGCTACGGCCTCCCGCCGCCGACTCTCGAAAGCTTTCCAATCTTGATTCCGGAATTTTCGGCGCTGCTCTATGCGGAGGCCGAGATGACGCGCGCCATCAATGCGGCGTTGGCGCATTACGGCGCGTCGCCGCTCGCGCGGCTTGCTGAACTCTACGCCTATGACGATCAGCTCGTGCGGACGCTGCCGCCTCTCGATCCCTATCATGCGCAACGGAAAGCGCCCTATCTGCCGCCCATTGCAGACGCGCCGCAGCGCGCCTATGGCGACGGCGATGAGATATTCGCCTATTTTTCGACGGGCGAACTCGACGACCCCGTCATGGTCGAAGCCTTGACGTCGCTCGGCGCGCCTCTGCGTATCTTCGCGCCCGGCGCCGCGGCGAAGACGATCGAGACGCTCGCCGCGAGCGCTGGCGTCATGATCGAGACTAGCGCAGTTCCGGCAGAACACATCGCGCGCCGCTCGCGCGTCATGCTGCATTCCGCGCAGCACGGCATCACATGTCTCGGCTTTGTGAGCGGCCTGCCGCAAGTCGCCGCGCCTCAACATCTTGAGCATGAATATCACGCGCGCCGGGCCGAGGCGCTTGGCGTGTTGCGCCGACTGCCGCGCAAGAACGCCACGGCGGCGGCGCTGCGCGAGATCGTAATGGAGCAGTATGAAAGCGCGGCGGCGCGCGCGGCGGCGCGCGAAGTCGCCGAGTCGGCGCGGCCCTTTATTTCGGTCGACGCCGGCCACGCCATTCGCGCGCGGCTCGATGCGCTAATGGCGTCGCCAGCGCCTTGAAGCGCGGCGCGAGCGCGCAATATGCAGCGCATCGCGATGATCGAGGCCTGTGCATGAGCAGTTCAACGCAATTTCGGGAAAAGCCCTCGCCGCTCCTCGCGGCAATCATGGCCGCAGCGCCAATCTTTGTGGCTGGCGCGCTCGGCAATCTTGCGACCGGGCCGAATATTCCCGGCTGGTACGAAGGCCTGACGAAACCGGCGCTGACGCCGCCGAATTGGCTGTTCGCTCCAGCGTGGACGACGCTCTACATTCTGATGGCGGTCGCCTTCTATCGCATCTTGCGTCTCGACGCCGAGACGCCCGGGCGGCGCGCCGCGATCGTCGTCTTTCTCGCGCAGCTCGCCTTGAACGCGTCATGGTCCTTCGCCTTCTTCGCGGCGCATAGCCCGCTCGCCGGGCTCGCCGTCATCGTACCGATGGAGGCGCTGATCGTCGCGACGATCGCGCTGTTCGCGCGGCTCGACCGAATCGCCGCGCTATGTCTCGTTCCCTATGCGGCATGGGTCGCCTTCGCCATCTATCTCAACGCCGGCGTTTGGCTGCTCAATAATTAGAAAGGCGCGGTCTTCGCCGCCGTGACATAGTCGTCGGCGTCCCGCTGCAGCAGCAGCCGCTCCTTCACGAGTTTGTCGGCGACGACGCGCATCGTCGCCACGAAATAGGCGCGCGAGCCATAGCGCTCGACGAGCGAGGGGCGCGGATCGCTATTCTTTTCGCGATCGACCTTTGTCGCGGCGAAGGGAAGCGCCGCGCCGGCGGCGCATGGCGGCCCGGCCTTGTCCTTTTGTGCGTTGAAGCCGGTGAAGGTCGCGATCGGCAGGGCTTGGTCCGGCAAACGCAGTCCGGCGAGTTCATTGCCGTCAGCGTCGATTTTCGGCACGCGGCGTTCTCCTTCGGGCGGCGCCGGTAGGCCCGAAATCTTCGGCCATTTGAGATCGCGCGCCGCGACGAGATCAGCGGCGCCCGGCGCGCGCGACGCCGGCGGCGCGACGCCTTTCGCCGTCCAATCGTCGAGCGCGATGAGGAGCGCGCGCAACGCCGGCGCAATGGGGCGCATATTGACCGGCGCGAGACAATTCGCATCGCGGCTCGCGGCGGTTCCCGCGAGATAGAAGCGGCGCCCGTTCGGCGGTTCGCTCTTGTCGCCTTCCGCGCGCGGCGCCGCGCGCCAATAGGCGTCGGCGCCCCATGTCTCGATGAACCGCGTCGGCGGCGCCGGGAGCCGTTTTGCGTCGCGGAGCAACAGGCCGTCGAACGGCGACGCGACATCCGCCAACATGTCGGCGTCGCTGCCCTGCGCGCGGCCGAGAAGGCGCTTGGCTTTCATCGCGCCCCGCATATGTTTCGCGACATCGCGCAGCGCCGGCGCTTTCGCGGTCTCCGGAAGTTTTGAAAGATCGAGCGTGAGGACGGCCATGCCG
>CAZCJY010000376.1:1945-2345 GCA_964498975.1 uncultured Methylocystis sp. | reverse complement strand
TAAAGCGATCGCGATGGGCAATCGTCGCTTTCTGGGAGATCTCGGCGTCGATGCGACGCCGCTCGATAGCGAAGCCGAGCGCCTGCGCGAAGAGGCGGCGACTGCGATCTTTGTCGCCATCGACGGGAAAACTTCCGGCGTCATCGGTATCGCCGATCCGATCAAACCAACGACGCTGGACGCGCTGCAATCTCTGCGTGAAGATGGCGTTGCTGTCGTGATGCTGACGGGCGATAACTGGACGACAGCGCGCGCCGTCGCAAAGCGTCTCGGAATAACCGAAGTCGAAGCTGAAATCCTCCCCGAGGACAAGAGCAAAGTCGTGAGCCGTTTGCGCGAAGCGGGTCGAATCGTCGCCATGGCGGGAGACGGCGTGAATGACGCGCCCGCCTTGGCCGCC
>CAZCJY010000376.1:0-1935 GCA_964498975.1 uncultured Methylocystis sp. | reverse complement strand
AACCGATGTCGCGATCGAGAGCGCGGGGGTGACTTTGCTGAAGGGCGATCTCCGGGGAATCGTGCGAGGCCGGCGCCTCTCCAAGACGACGATGCGCAACATTCGCGAGAATCTGTTCTTCGCGTTTTTCTATAACGCCGCCGGCGTGCCCATTGCGGCCGGCGTGCTCTATCCGATCTTCGGGCTACTCTTATCGCCGACGATCGCCGCCGCGGCGATGGCGCTGTCATCGGTCAGCGTCGTCGTCAATTCTCTGCGGCTCCGGCAAGCGGAGATCGAACCTAAGGCCAAAATTGAGATGCCGCCGTTCTCGACCTAAGTAGAAAGCTAAGGGTTATCCGGCGCGACGAGCCTGGCCTTGCCGGCTTCTGGCGCGTGGCTGAAGGTCTGCAAATGGTGCCTCTCCGCCCTTCGCCGAATGGGTGCTCATGGACCCGAAGCGGTTATTCCGTAAGCGTGATCGGACGGCCGCGGATCAGTTGAGGGCGCAGCATTTTTTGTATTTTTTGCCTGATCCGCATGGACAAGGATCGTTGCGGCCGACTTTTCCGAAGGAGCTGTATCTGGTCGGCGGCGAGACGCTTATTCCTTTGCCTGGATCGTGATTTTCCACGCGCCATTCATTGAGCGCCAGGACGAAAGGTCCAACAAGTTCATGCGCGGTGGACGCGAGCGCGTCGTATTCGAGTTTGGAGAAGCGCACATCACGTCGTGCGACATCGGCGAGGGTAAGCAGACCCGACATGGCTTTGGCGGTTTCCGTATCGGCGTCGAGCAGCGGTCGCCATGCGGCGGGGCGGAGCTTCACGGCTTTTTCGAACCCTTCGATCCACATCTCCCACAGAACATCGCCGTTGCGATCGTCAATGGCGAAGTACGGCGCATAACTCTCCGGCTTCTCGAAAAGCCTTTTTGCGACATCATTGTAGTGCGCCATCACGAGCGTGAGCACTTTGTTCAGGTGGTCAACCGTATCGAAGACAGGCGCCGCCTCGTCGTCCGTCTGGCCCCAGACGACGGAAAGCCATTCTCCTGGTGGGATCATCTCCGGACAGACGAGAACGCCAGCGACAAAGCCATCGAGTTCTTCGAGCAGCATGGCCTCCTCGCCAAGGGCGAGGAGTTCGTTCTTAAGCTGCTTGAGATGGCGCGGCTCTTTCCGCATGAGGCTTCCACTTCCAAGGAAGGAGATCGTCGATTTTATTGATCGGGTGATCGGCGATGCGGGCGATGACGTCCGCGAGCCAGGCTTCCGGATCGATGTCGTTGAAGCGCGCGGTTTCGATCAGCGTATACATGATCGCTGCGCGACGTCCGCCTTCGTCGGAGCCGGCAAACAGGTAATTCTTTCTGCCCAAAGTAAGGGGTCGGATGGCGCGTTCGGCGGCGTTGTTCGACATTTCGAGACGCCCGTCATCGACGTAGCGGGTCAAGGCGGTCCAGCGTGAGGTCGCATAGCGGATGGCTTTGGCGAAGTCGCTCTTGCCGCTGATCTTCACCAGCGCCGCGTCGAGGAAGGCGCGCAGTTCACCCAGAATGGGATTTGCCCGCTCGCGGCGCGCGGCGACGCGCTCGGCCGGCGAGCTACCCTTAATGTCGGCTTCGATGGCGAAGAGCCGCGCGATCATTTCGAGCGCCTGTGCCGCCGCCGGCGATTTCGTCTCGACATGCACGTCGTAGATTTTGCGGCGCGCATGCGCCCAGCACGCGACCTCGATCAGCGGCGCCGGCGCGCCGGTCTTCGGATCGGCCTCGTAAAGACCGCGAAAGCCCGCATAGCCGTCGGCATGGAGATGACCGCGACAGTCCTTCAGCAAGGCATGAGCGCGCTCGGACTTGCGGTCCGCCGAGTAGAGATAGAAAGCCGCCGGCGGCGCCGTCGATCCATAAGGTCTCTCGTCGCGCACCGCCGTCCATAATCGGCCGGTCTTCGTC
>CAZCJY010000375.1:0-2346 GCA_964498975.1 uncultured Methylocystis sp. | reverse complement strand
CGATAGCCGTCCTCCCAGGAGCGGTCCTCGTCGGTGACAACGCCATGACCGTCGGAGAACTCCGCCCTCACCCGTTTGAAGAAGGACAGGCGATCGAGAAAATGGCTCATCGTTGCTCTCCGGCGACTACGCGCTCTTGTGGGGCGGGCGGCGGCGGCGATTCACGCTCGACGTCGTAAAGCAGCCCTCCCTTCCGGGTGTAAACGGCCCAGGTGATCGCGAGGCAGGTCACGTAAAACGCCAGGAAGGCGTAAAGCGCCAACTGCGGCCCACCCGTCGCAGCGATCGAGGTTCCGTAAGCCTTCGGAATGAAGAAGGCGCCGAAGGCAGCGATCGCTGACGTGAAGCCGGTGATCGCCGCCGATTCCTTTTCGGCCTCGAGCCGACGCGCCGTTGCGTCCGCCTGCGGCATGAGCCGCGCCATCTCCTTGCGCATAATAGCCGGGATCATCTGGAAGGTCGAGGCGTTTCCGACGCCAGTGGCGAAGAACAGCAGCAGGAACATGGCAAAGAAGCCATAGAATGCATACGGCTGATCCTTGATTCCGACGAAGTAGAGGACGCCGGACACTCCCGCCATCATGCCTAAGAACACCCAGAAGGTGACGCGGCCGCCGCCCCATTTGTCGGCGATCCAACCAGTGGCGGATCGCGACAAGGCGCCGACGAGCGGGCCGAGAAAGGCGATCTGCAGCACGTTGACGTCGGGAAAGAGGATTTTCGTCAGCAGCGGGAAGCCCGCCGCATAGCCGATGAACGAGCCGAAGGTGCCCGTGTAGAGCCAGCACATGATCCAATTGTGCTTGCGCCTGAAGATTACCGCCTGCTGGGCGAACGAGGCTTTCGCGGAAGCGATGTCGTTCATACCGAACCACGCCGCGAAAGCCGACATCGCGATGAAGGGCGCCCAGACGAAGCCCGCGTTCTGCAACCACAATGGCGTCTCCTTTGCGCCATCCGCGATCATTGCAGGCTCTCCACCAAGCCAACCGAAAACCCCCGCCGTAATGACGATCGGCGTGAGGAACTGCACGGCGCTCACCCCCAGATTGCCGAGACCGGCGTTGAGAGCGAGCGCATTGCCTTTTTTGCTCTTGGGGAAGAAGAACGAGATATTGGCCATGGAGGAGGCGAAATTGCCGCCGCCGAAGCCGCACAGGAGCGCGAGAATCAACAGCACGGCGTAAGGCGTATTTGGGTTCTGCACTGCGTAGCCGATTCCGATGGCCGGGATCATCAGCGACCATGTGGCGAGCGTTGTCCACAAGCGTCCGCCGAAGATCGGCACCATGAAGGAATAAAAAATCCGCAGCGTCGCGCCGGAAATGCCGGGCAAAGCCGCGAGCCAGAACAATTGATCGGTCGTGAATTTGAACCCGACGAGCGGCAATTTCGCGACGACCACCGACCACACCTGCCAGATTGCGAAGGACAACAAAAGCGAAGGAATCGAAATCCAGAGATTGCGGCGCGCGATCGCACGCCCCGTCGTCGCCCAGAATTCCTTGTCTTCCGGCCGCCAGTCCGTCAGCACCTTGCCAGAAAGGGCGCCGATGTGCTCGGGCCCATGGATTTCCAGCATTTCGGGAAGCTGCGGCAATTCGGCCAGCTCTTTGGCGCCGTATTCCATCTGACGGATGGACAGATGCATCCAGACAAGCGCGCCGCTCACCAGCACGAACAGCAGCATGAAGCAACTCGTCCACAATCCCGTGAGATCGACGAGCGCGCCGAAGGCGATCGGCAGAACGAACCCACCAAGGCCGCCGATCATGCCAACGAGGCCGCCGACGGCGCCGACGTGTTCCGGGTAATAGACCGGAATATGCTTGAACACCGCGGCCTTGCCGAGCGCCATGAAGAAGCCGAGCACGAAGATGGTGACGGTGAAGCCGACAACTCCCATTTCTAGTTCGAAAGTGATCGGCCCGTTGGCGCCGCGCACGATGTAAATCGTCGGCGGATAGGACAGAATGAACGTGCAAAGAACCGAAACCAGGAATGTCCAATACATGACGGTCCGCGCGCCATAGCGGTCGGAGAGATGCCCGCCATAAACACGGAACAAGCTCGCCGGCAGCGAGAACATCGCCGCCGTCATGCCGGCGGTCTTGATGTCCACGCCATAGACCTTGATCAGATATTGCGGCAGCCAGAGCGCCAGCGCGACGAAGGCGCCAAAGACGAAAAAATAATAGAGCGAAAAGCGCCAGACCTGGACGTTCTTCAAGGGTTCGAGTTCGAGCCAGGCGCTCTTGGCCTTTGCGCCCGCGCGCCGGCGTTCGGCGACGACCGGATCGTCGTCCGTCATGAACCAGAACACCACCGCCGTAATAGCAAGACCGG
>CAZCJY010000374.1:0-2350 GCA_964498975.1 uncultured Methylocystis sp. | reverse complement strand
TGCGACGCAGGCCCTGCACAGAAAGGTCGACGACTGGTTCGCGCCCTATCATACGCTGATGAAGGGCGCGCTCGTCTCGCCCGGCTGGGGCGTCGGGCGCGCCGACGCGGTGTCGATGATCTTCAACCGCGTGGCCGGTCTCGACATTGGCGCCCCCTCGCGCATCAATCCTGACAACATCGCCCATGCCGACGCCGCCGTGCGCTATCCCTTCGTGTGGAACGGCGCGCGGCAGGACATGACGCAATGGCCGGGTTTCGCCAAGAATGGCGACGACATCACCGGCCTGGCACGCAATGTTGGCGAAGTCTACGGCGTCTTCGGAGTCTATCGGCCGAAGCAGACGATCTTCCCGAATATCGTGAACTTCCTCGACCAGTCGTCGCTGAATATTCCGGGCCTGTTGCGGCTCGAAACGCTGATCAAAAAAATCGAGCCGCCGAAATGGCCGTGGGCGCTCGATCAGGCGCTCGCCAAAAAAGGCGAGGAGATATTTAACTGGCCGCGCGACAAGGGCGGCTGCGCCAAGGGCTGCCATGAAATCGCGCGCGGCGAGGAGCGCGTTTGCAACCGGCGCGACACATGGAAGACGCCGCTCTGGCCGGCCGACACCGATACGCGCGAATATCAGGTGCTCGCGCGCACCGCCAAGACCGGCGTGCTCGAGGGCGCGGCGATCAAATTCGTGCCCGGCGTCGACAAGCCGCTTAAGGAGACCGACAAGATCGCCAGCATTCTGGCGCTCTCCGTCGTCGGCTCGCTTGTGGAAGCGCCGCTGCATTTCGGCCCGGACGTATTCCGACCGCTGATCGAAAGCTGCATCGACCCGACGAAGCTCTCCTCTCTCGCGCTGAGCCGCGTCATTAAAGAGAAGATCATTTCCGATCTCGATTTTCTGATCCGCAAGCCCGAACCCAAACCCAAGATCGTCTATGAATCGCGGGCGCTGCAGGGCATCTGGGCGGCGGCGCCTTATCTTCACAATGGCTCGGTGCCGACGCTCGCCGATCTGTTGAAGCCGGTAGCCGAACGGCCCCCATCGTTCAAGATCGGGGTCGCCTATGACATCGAAAACGTCGGCCTCGCCAAGAGCCAAGGCGCGTTCAGCAGCGAATATAAGACGACGGATTGCGCCGACAAAAATTCAGGCGTCAGCCGCTGCGGCCATTATTGGGGCACGAAGCTGACGCTCGAACAAAAGCGCGCGCTGCTGGAATATCTGAAGAGCCTTTGACGCGCTCTAAGAGCCGCGTCGCCGCATCAAATGCGAGGGGGACAAGCGTCCCCCTTGCCTTTTCCCGCGCCGCCCCGCATACCGCGCCGCAACGCGCCAACGCTCAACGACCGGGACGGATATGGGTTTCAAATGCGGCATCGTCGGCCTGCCGAACGTCGGCAAGTCGACACTTTTCAACGCGCTCACCCAGACCGCCGCGGCGCAGGCCGCCAATTATCCCTTCTGCACCATCGAGCCCAATGTCGGCGAGGTCGCCGTGCCCGACCCGCGTCTCGACGTTCTGGCCCAGATCGCCGGCTCCAAACAGACCATTCCAACGCGGCTGACATTCGTCGACATCGCCGGACTCGTGCGCGGCGCCTCGAAGGGCGAAGGGCTTGGCAATCAGTTCCTCGCCAATATCCGCGAATGCGACGCGATCGCGCATGTCGTGCGCTGTTTCGAGGATGGCGACGTGACGCATGTCGAGGGCGGCGTCGATCCGATCCGCGACATCGAGACGATCGAGACGGAGCTGATGCTCGCCGATCTCGAAAGCCTCGAGAAACGCGTCGTCGCACTGGAGAAGAAGGCGAAGGGCGGCGACAAGGAATCGAAAGAGCTTCTCGATCTGATGAACCGCTGCCTCGTGCTGCTGCGCGAGGGCAAGCCCGCGCGGCTCGCGGAAGTGAAACCCGAGGAGCGCGCGGCGTTCAACGGGCTCGGACTCCTGTCGTCAAAGCCGGTTCTTTATGTCTGCAATGTCGAGGAAGGCTCGGCGTCGGACGGCAATGGCAATTCCGCGAAAGTCGCGGCGCGCGCGGCCGAGGAAGGCGCGGCCTCGGTTGTCGTCTCGGCCAAGATCGAGAGCGAGATCGCCGTGCTGCCGGCGGAGGAGCAGAAGGACTATCTGGAGGCGGTCGGCCTGACCGAGCCGGGCCTCAACCGCGTCATCCGCGCCGGCTACGACCTCTTGCATCTCATCACTTATTTCACCGTCGGCCCGAAAGAAGCGCGCGCCTGGACGATCGAGAAAGGCGTGCGGGCGCCGGCGGCGGCGGGCGTGATTCACACTGATTTCGAGAAGGGTTTCATTCGCGCCGAGACGATCGCCTACGACGATTACGTCGCGCT
>CAZCJY010000373.1:0-2352 GCA_964498975.1 uncultured Methylocystis sp. | reverse complement strand
GCCGGCGATCGACGCGCTGATCGCGACGCTGCTCGCGGCGCAAAGCCACGACGATTTCGTCACGGCGGTGCGCGCTTATGACCGCGTGCTGCTTTCGGGATTCTACGTCGTGCCCCTCTTCCACGCTTCCGAGCAATGGATCGCGCATTCGACCGATCTCGCCCGTCCGAAGCCGCTGCCGCGCTATGCTGCGCCGATGTTCGGACCCACCCTCGACAGCTGGTGGAAACGAAACCCATGACCGCCGGCGTCGCCCTTTCGCAGACGGACGACGCCGCGCGCGCCCATCCACTGACGCATTTCGGCTTCGGCGCGCTCCTCGCCGGCGCGGCGCGGCCGCGCCCCGGCGCGCTTGCCTTCGCCGACCATCACGACGGCGCGCGGGCGGAAGCAAGCTACGCCGATCTTTATCAGCGGGTCGGGGCCTGTCTCACGCGGCTGCGCGGCTTCGATCTCGGCCAGGGCGAGAAAGTCCTCATCTGCAGCCCGCCGGGCGCGCAGAGCTTCGTGACGCTCGCAGCCGCGATCGCGGCGGGTTTAGAACCGGTGCTGGCGCCGCTGCCCTTGCCGATGGCGCGCGACGCCGTCGCCAATGTCGCGCGTGAGTTGAATATCGCGGTCTTGCTTGCGCCGGCGCAATTTTGCGGGTTCGACTTGGCGGAGCCGCTGCTCGCCATCGCCGCCAGGGCGCTTCGATCCGCATCATTGGCGCGCTCGCGGGCGCGCTCGGCGGCGCGGCGGATATTGGCTGCGACATGGCGGGAACGCCCATGTCTCCACGCGCGCTTTTGAAGGAAGGCTGGTCCGCCAATGAAAGCGCGGCGGTCGGCGCGCTCGACGGCGCCGGCGCGGTCGATTTTCTCTCACAGGGCGCGTTGCTCGGCGCGGCGCTCGATCTCTTGCGCCTGACGCGCGAGGCGGGAGAGACCCCGATTCTCTCGCTTGCGGCGCCCTCGAACTTCGGCGCGCTCGTCGCGGGCCCGCTGGCCGCGCTGCTCGCGGGCGCGCCGCTGCATTATCTCGCGCCCTTCGCCGCAGCGCGCTTCCTCCACGCGCTCGACGCCCTGGGCCCCGTGCGTCTCGTCGCGCCCGCCGTTATCCTGCCCGACCTCGCGCGCGCCGGGCTGCTGACGAACGGCGCGATCGTGGCCGTGGCCGCGCTTTTCACAGACGCGGAGCCCGCCCCGCGGATCGACGCGCCCGGCGCCTGCCCGATTGTTGAGCTTCGCATCCAGCACGGACGGATCACGCTCGATCGCCGAGCGCCGGATGCGCCGGCGCACGTCCGCTACGCATGAGCCGCGATACACGGTTCGGCATGCGCTCCGTTTGGCGGGCGGGCGCATGGCGTTCAGCGGCGCGCGATGCTAGTGAAAAAGCGCGCCGTCTCGGCCGATGACCGAAATTCATCGCACCTCTCGCCAGGAGAGAAACTCCATGGGTTCTGCGCTCTTTATTGTCGGCGCCGCAGCGATCGGCCTGCTCGTCCTCGACCGATCCTTCAATCTCGGCCTGCCGATCGGCCTCTTCCACAATCCGCTTTTCTGGTTCGCCTATGTGGCGCTGCTCGCGCTTTCGACGATGGTGCGCTTCGTGCGCCAGCAGACCGTCCTCGTCATCGAACGGCTCGGCCGCTACAACCGTTCGCTGACGGGGGGCGTCAATTTCGTCTGGCCCGTCGTCGAACGCGTGGCCTACACTTTCGATTTGCGCGAGCAGGTGATCGACGTTCCGGAGCAGGACGCGATCACCAAGGACAACGCCACCGTCACCATCGACGGCATTCTCTATTACAAGATCGTCAACGCCAAGGACGCGGCTTACGGCGCGCAGGATATCCGCCGCGCCATCATCAATCTGGCGCAAACCTCCATGCGTTCGGCCATCGGCTCGATGGAGCTCGACAAGACTTTCGAGAACAGAAGCGAGATCAATGAGCGCGTCGTGCGCGCGGTCTCCGACGCCGCGCAGCTCTGGGGCGCGCATGTCACGCGCTATGAGATCAAGGACATCGCCATGCCCGAGTCGCTGCGCCAGTCCATGGAGCGGCAGATGAAGGCCGAGCGCGACAAGCGCGCCGCCGTGCTCGAATCCGAAGGCGTGAAACAGTCCGAGATCAACCGCGCCGAGGGCGAGAAGCAGGCCGCGATCCTGCGCGCCGAGGGCCAGGCGAAGGCCATCGAACTGGTGCGCACGCAAATCACCCAGCAGGGCGGCGATCAGGCCGTGCAGCTCGAAGTGGCGAAATCGGCGATCGAGCAATATGGGCGCCTCGCCAAAGCCGGCAATTCGCTGGTGCTGATGGGCGACGGCGCCGATCCCGCCGGCTGGCTCGCCAAGGCGATGGCGGTG
>CAZCJY010000372.1:0-2360 GCA_964498975.1 uncultured Methylocystis sp. | reverse complement strand
GGCGTCATCTGGTAGAGCCACTTCACCTTGCCGGTGTCGAGGTCGCGCGCCCAGACGGTCATGGACCAGCGATTGTCGCCCGGACGCTGTTTCGGGTTCCAGGTCGAGGGATTGCCCGAGCCGTAGTAAACGAGGTTCAGCTCCGGATCATAGCTGTACCAGCCCCAGGTGGTGCCGCCGCCGATCTGCCACTGATCGCCTTCCCAGGTCGAGATGCCCGAGTCCTTGCCCACCGGCTTGCCGAGATGGGTCGTCGCGGCCGGATCGATGAGCGTGTCGGCGTCCGGGCCCATCGAATAGCCGCGCCACGCCTGCTTGCCGGTCTTGACGTCGTAAGCGGTGATATGGCCGCGCACGCCGAATTCGCCGCCGGCGATGCCGACGAACACCTTGTCCTTGAACACATGCGGCGCGGCGGTCGAGGTCTGGCCCTTCGCCGGATCGCCGTTCTTCACCGACCAGGCGAGCTTGCCGGTCTTGGCGTCGAGCGCGACGAGAGTCGTGTCGGCCTGAGCGAGGAAAATCTTGCCGTCGCCATAGGCGAGGCCGCGATTGACCGTGTCGCAGCACATCACCGGAACGACGGACGGATCCTGCTTGGGCTCATATTTCCAGAGGATCTTGTGATCCGGGTCCTTCAGGTCGAGCGCATAGACATTGTTGGGGAACGGCGTATGCAGATACAAAACGTCGCCGATCACGAGCGGCGCGCCTTCGTGGCCGCGCAGGACGCCCGTCGAGAACTGCCACGCCGGCGCAAGCTTGCCGACGTTCTCGGTCGTGATCTGCTTGAGAGCGGAATGGCGCAGGTTGGCGTAGTCGCCCGTCGGCATCACCCACTGCTTCGCGTCCTTCTGCAGGGTCAGCAACTCGTCGGAGGCGCCAACCGCCGCCGCGCCACTGGGCGCGGCCCAGTTTTGCGCATTCGCAGCGCCGGCGAGCGCGAGAACAGCCACCGAAGTCGACAACAACAGTCTATGCATGAGCTTTTCCTCCTGACGACGTGTGGCGCGCATTATGATTGCGCCGCCTCCGACGTCGTGCCTCCTAGGCGCCTCGACATTGGGAAGGCGATTTCCGTTTTTGTCTCTTGCCGGCGGGACAAAAAATCCCCCGGCGGCGAGAAGCTCCCGGTTCCCGTCCGGAAGACATCTTTTAACTCGGAAACGGCGGGATAATATGTCGCGAGCAATTGAATCGCAATCGCAAAAAACGCAGGCGCAACCCCGCGCGGCGCGGCATCGAAGCCGCCGCAAAACACCTTTGGCGAACAATATGTTGCGTCTATCTTTCGCCCTTGTCGCATATGCCGCGCTGCTGAGCGCCGCCGACGCGGCGCAGGCCTTTTCTCTCAAGGAAATCGCGCCGGGCATATATGCGCATCAGGGCGAAACTTCCCTGATGACGCGGGAAAATGCGGGCGACATCGCCAATCTTGGCGCGATCGTCGGCGACGACGCCGTCGCGGTGATCGACACGGGCGGCAGCCTCATCGAAGGGCGCGCTTTTCTTGCGGCCTTGCGCGAGAAGACGCAGAAGCCGATCCGCTACGTCATCAACACCCACGCGCATCCCGATCATTTTTTCGGCAATGGCGCCTTCGTCGAGCCCAGCGCGACTTTCGTCGGCCATAAGAATTTGCCGCGCGCGCTCGCGTCGCGCGGGCCGCATTATCTTTCCGCCTTTCGCGCGCAGATGGGGGAGGCGCTCGACGGCGTCACGATCGTGCCGCCGACGCTGACGGTCGAAGATAAGATGACGCTCGATCTCGGCCATCGCGAGATCGTCCTGCAGGCCTGGCGCACGGCGCATAGCGAATGCGACCTGACGATTCTCGACACGCGCAGCGGCGTGCTTTTTGCCGGCGATCTGCTGTTTCTCCAGCATGTGCCGGTCGTCGACGGCAGCCTCTTGGGCTTTCTCGACGTCGCCGACAAACTCGCGGCGATCAAGGCGACGCAGGTCGTCGCCGGCCACGGCCCCATGCCCGCCCCCTGGCCCAAGGCGCTCGACGACCAGCGCGCTTACCTCACGCGCCTCACCGCGGATCTGCGCGCCGCGATCAAGAAGGGCGAGAGCGTCGCGGCGGCGGCGAAGACCGCCGGGACCGAGGAGCGCGGCAAATGGCGGCTCTTCGACGACTATAACGCGCGCAACGCCACGGCGGGTTTCGCGGAGCTGGAATGGGAGGGGCCGTGAGGATGACTTTGTCACGTGACGGCGACGAGGGTTGGCGCTTATTCTTGCAGCCGGATCAGCGCTCTTGCCGTCATTGCGAGGAGCGCAGCGACGAAGCAATCCAGAGGCGAGGAGCGCGTTTCGATGGATTGCTTCGCTCCGCTCGCAATGACGGCCTTGTT
>CAZCJY010000371.1:0-2364 GCA_964498975.1 uncultured Methylocystis sp. | reverse complement strand
AGGCCAAAGACGATGAGCAGCACGCCGATCCCCGACAGCGCGAAGGGAAAGAGGATCGAATCCTTGAACACGCTGCTGGCGAGATAGCCAAGATAGGTCGTGACGCCGACGGCGCCGAAAACGGCATAAGCGCGGCGCATCAGGAAAATCGACAAGAAGACGAGGCCGACATTGATTACGCAATAAAGGGCCTTGCCAAGTTCGTCGCCGCTGTGCTGCGCCGTCAGCCCGCCCCAAAAGGCCATCAAGCCGAAAAGATGCAGCCAGAAGGCGAAGTCGCCATTCTGCCAGCGCTTGAGATCGACGAGGCAGGCGACGGCGAGCACGCCCAAGCCGAAATACATGCTGATCGTTGCGCGCTGATCCCAGGAAAATTCCTCCACCCCCATCAGCCAGGGCGTCAAATCCATCGACATGAACCAGAGCGCGAAAGCGATGATCATGACGAGGAAAGGAAAAGGAAAGGCGATCAGGGCGAGCAATGCGGCGCCGATCGTTCCAAGCTCCATCGGCAACCAGCTCGATTTGATCCAGACATAGAAGTCGCGGTAAGGGCGCGCCTCGCCCGCGGGGCTGACATCAAACATCGACTGCAGCGCGAAGATCGCCAGCGGCGCCATGCCGACGGCGCAGGCGATGAGCAGTCCACCCGGCGTGTGCAAGCCGCGGCGGCGCCATAGATAGGCGCCGGCGAGCGTAAAGAGCGCGGCGTAGACGAGCGCCGTGACGAACAGCGCCTTGTCGCCCCAAAGGCCGAAGGCGGTCGTCGAGAACATGCCCATGGCGCCGAGCACGATCAGCGCGCCCGCGTACCAGAGCAGATTGACGAAGTCGTAACGCGGCTGCTGCGCCGGCGCCGCGGACGCGGACTGGCGCGCCGCGAGAAACTGCGCGAGCCGTTCGAAAGTCGCGGCGTCGATGACGCCGGCTTCGCGGGCGGCGGCGATGTCGTCGGTGGTGATGCGTAATTTCATTGCTGGATTTCCTTGTCGCCGGCGTCTTTAGATGCCGTGCTTGAGAAAAACTTTGTGCAAACGCACATGAACGTAACCGATAGCCGCTCATTTGACAGCCGGCGCCGCTTGCGCCCATTTACCCGCCGGTAGGCGCAACCCCGCGCGCGAACAGGGCGAAATGCAAAAGAAAGCCGCTGGCCTCACTTACGCCGACGCTGGCGTCGATATCGACGCCGGCGCCAGGCTTGTCGACATGATCCGCCCCGCCGTGCGATCGACGCGTCGGCCCGGCGCCGATGGCGAGATCGGCGGCTTTGGCGGCGTGTTCGACCTCAAGGCGGCGGGCTTTTCCGATCCTGTGCTGGTCGCGGCCAATGACGGCGTTGGCACGAAGGTGAAAATCGCCATCGAGTCGGGCCTGCATGATACGGTCGGGATCGATCTCGTGGCGATGTGCGTCAACGACCTCGTCGTGCAAGGCGCCGAGCCGCTGTTCTTCCTTGACTATTACGCGACCGGCAAGCTGGACCCGGAAGCGGCTGCGGCGGTGATCAAGGGGATCGCCGCCGGCTGCGTCGCTGCGGGCTGCGCGCTGCTTGGCGGCGAGACGGCCGAGATGCCGGGTCTTTACGCCAAGGGCGACTATGATCTCGCAGGATTTGCGGTCGGCGCGGCGGAGCGCAGCCGTCTGCTGCCGCGCGACGTTTATCCCGGCGACGTGGTCTTTGGCCTGCCCTCCTCCGGCGTGCATTCGAACGGCTACTCGCTGGTGCGCCGCATCGTCCAGCGCGCCGGACTGGCATGGAACGCGACCGCGCCTTTCGCGCCCGATCTCAACCTCGCCAAAGCGCTGCTGACGCCGACGCGCATTTACGTGAAGCCGCTGCTGGCCGCGTTGAAGGCGACGCCGCATATCGCGGCGCTAGCGCATATCACGGGCGGCGGCTTTCCCGACAATCTGCCACGCGTCCTGCCCGAGGGCCTCGGCGTCGCGCTGGATCTCTCCGCTTTCGACGTTCCGCGAGTCTTCCACTGGCTTGCGGCGACGGGAGAGGTGGCCCAAAACGAAATGCTGCGCACTTTCAATTGTGGAATCGGCATGGTGGTCATCGCTTCGCGCCCCGGCGCTGACGACGTCGAGGCCGCCCTGCGCGCCGTCGGCGAAAAGCCCCTGCGCATCGGCGAGATCGTCGAGACGGAAGGCGCTGAGCGCGTCGTGACGCATGGGACGCTGGGATTATAACCCCCACCCCAACCCTTCCCCGCTTCGCGGGAGAGGGAGCAGACTCGACGGCACATTTTGTAGCACTCATGCTGATCGTTGGGGTTCCCTCTCCCATCCGAAGTCGGCTATTGCCGACTTCGGTGTCGATGCGCAAACCGGGAACACCCGGTTTGCGAAGCGGGG
>CAZCJY010000370.1:0-2372 GCA_964498975.1 uncultured Methylocystis sp. | reverse complement strand
GGGCATAATCTCGCGGCGACGATCGCCGATCTCGAAAAGCGCATGAAGGCGGCGGCGGCCGATCTCGCCTTCGAGGAGGCGGCGCGGATGCGCGATGAAATCCAGCGGCTGCAACGCGCCGAATTGCTCGCCGAGGCGAGCCCGCAATTTCGTGCGTCCTTTGGGCGGGGAGGGCGCGGCGCCATACGCCGTGACGAAGCGGAAAAGCTCGCCACCCGCGCGCATAAACCGACCGACGCCGACATGGGGCCGCATAATTTCGGTGGCGGCGAAGCGCGGCCTCTGGGTCGGCTCATGCCGCCGCCGCGCGTTTCGCCGCGTTCTTCGGGCGGCAGGCCCGGCACGCGCACGGTGAAGGGCAAGCCGAAGTGACGACGCTTTTTCCTTCTCGCGCTTGCGGGAGAAGGTGGCCCTCGCGTCAGCAAAAGTCGGATGAGGGTGTAAAACAGTTACGGCGCCAAAATTCTCGCCCCCTTCGCGCCTGCGGAACCGAAGCGGGCGCTGTGAAGCGCCCCAACTCCCCGGTTCACAAATCCCTCATTCTCGACTAGGGTCCGCGCCGAGTCCGCTCTCCCGACCGGGGCAGCGGGTTTTTCGCTTTGACGCGCTATCTTCGCCGCACGGACAAGCGCTCCCGGCGGAAAGCGCCCTATAAGGAACCACATGGCCAAGGAAGAACTGCTCGAATTTCCCGGCGTCGTGACCGAACTGCTGCCCAGCGCGATGTTTCGCGTCAAGCTTGAGAACGAACACGAGATCATCGCTCACACCGCCGGCAAAATGCGCAAAAACCGCATTCGCGTGTTGACTGGCGACAAAGTGCTCGTCGAAATGACGCCCTATGATTTGACGAAGGGTCGTATAACATATCGTTTCCGGTAATTTCCTTTTGGCGGAGCGACATTCTTGACAGCCAATCCTCCAATCGCCCGTCCCAAGCTCGTTCTGGCCTCCGCCTCGCCGAGACGCCTCGCGCTCTTGCAGCAGGCCGGGTTGGAGGCCGATGCGCTGCTGCCAGCCGATATCGACGAAACGCCGCAGCGGGGCGAATCGCCGCGCGCCTATGCGATTCGCATCGCGAGCGAGAAGGCCGCGGCCGCCGCCAAGGTGCGCGCGACGCAGCCGGAGCTGAAGGATTCCTTCCTCGTCGCCGCCGATACGGTCGTCGCGGTCGGACGGCGCATTCTGCCCAAAGCCGAAACCACGGAAGAGGCGGAGGAGTGCCTGCAATTGCTCTCGGGGCGCCAGCACCGCGTCTATTCGGCGGTGAGTCTGATCACGCCGCGCGGTTTCGAGCGCAAGCGGCTCGTCGAGGCGCGTCTACGCTTCAAGCGCCTGAGTTCGACAGAGATCGAAGCCTATCTCGCCACAGGCGAATGGCGCGGCAAGGCGGGCGGCTACGCCATTCAGGGGCGCGCCGGCGTATTTCTGGTGAAGCTCGTGGGGTCTTACACGGCGGTCGTCGGCCTGCCGCTTTACGAGACAGTTTCGCTGCTGGCAGGCGAGGGCTATCCGGTGCTCGCGCCGTGGTTTGCGATGGCGTGAGGCTTACGACCCGAGATACCGCCGCGCGTAGCGCCCGCCGAGTCGGGTGAGAATTTCATAGCCGATGGTGCCGGCCCGCTCCGCCAATTCCTCAATGCGGATCGATTCGCCGAGCAGCTCGACCCATTGGCCGCGCTGCGCGGCTTCCCGCGGCGCGTCGGTGACGTCGAGCACGATGTAATCCATCGATACGCGCCCCACGAAGGGGCAGCGCGCGCCACCCACCACCGCTTCGCCGGCGGGCTTTGCTTCGCTGGCCGTCGCCGAGACCGGCACGCCGTCGGCGTAGCCGACGCCGATCGTCGCGACGCGACAGGGGCGCGGCGCGGCCCACAGCCCGTCATAGCCGACGCGCGCGCCGGGCTCGATCTCGCGCACCGCGAGGATGCGGGCGTGCAGGCGCGCCGCCGGGCGCATCGGACTTTCGGCGTAGGGCGTCGGATTGCCGCCATAGAGCGCGTAGCCAGGGCGTATGAGATCGAAATGCGGGCGCTGCGGCAGGAAGACGGCGGAGGAATTGGCCATCGACGCCGCAACATTGTGGAAGCGTCCGCGCACGTCGAGGAAGGCTTCGATCTGCCGGGCGTTGCAGGCCGCGTCTCGCAGCTGCGAACTGACGAAATGGCTCATCACCAGCGTCGGCGCGATGTCGCGGGCGCGCTCCACGGCCTCCGCCGCCTCGCAAAGCGGGAGACCGAGACGGTTCATGCCTGTGTCGAAATGGATGGCCGCTTCTAGCTTGCGGCCCAATGCGCGGCCCGTCGCCGCCCATTCGTCGATTTCGCAGAGCGAGCTCAGCGCCGGCAGCAGATTGGCGGCGATGAGCT
>CAZCJY010000369.1:1852-2374 GCA_964498975.1 uncultured Methylocystis sp. | reverse complement strand
GCCCAATACATGGGGCGAATATAGAGCTGCGCGTCGCGCGGGAAGCGGCGCAGCCCGTCGGCGACAAGCTCGCGCCACTCTTCGACCGAGAGCAGCGGCTCCAGCAGCATCGCGCGCGCGGAATCATTGACGCGCGCGAGATGAAGACCGAGATCTGGCGTCACGCCCTCGAAGGCGCGCGCGCCGTCGAACACCATGGACCCCAGCCAGGCGCCATGCGTTCTCGGACCGAGAATCGGATCATTTCCCTCGCGCCAGGCGCCTTCGAAGAATGTCCATGTCTGCGACACGCTGCGTCTCGGAATGACCGGCAACGGCATATCGGCCTCCCCGCGCTAGCGCGCCCCGCCGAACATTGCCGGCGCGTCCGAGGCGCGCGACCCAAGTCCGGTGATTTTCGCGAGTTTCTTGACGACGCGAGCGGTGAACATGATCGGCTGCGGCACGGGGCTACGGCAAAAGGCGACTTTGCGCACGTAGGATTCGACGCGCCACACCGCATGCGAACCGGCGGGAAAGAGC
>CAZCJY010000369.1:0-1842 GCA_964498975.1 uncultured Methylocystis sp. | reverse complement strand
GGCGATCATGCGCTCTTTCCCGCCGGTTCGCATGCGGTGTGGCGCGTCGAATCCTACGTGCGCAAGGTCGCCCGGTCCAAGGCGATGCTCGACGCCATCGTCGTCGCGAACGACGACCGATCCTTCAAGCACATAGACCGTCTCGTCGATATCGTAATGCCAATTAAAGAGACCGGCGGTGCAGTCCCAGATCAGCGTGCAGGCGCCGCCGTCGGCGCTGCGCGACAATATCGCGTTGCGCGCGACCGGCGCGCCTTCGATGACCCACGCCGGGTTGATCGAACAAGGCTGCAGCTCGACAGACCCCGGACCGAAAACGATCTTCGCATTCTTGCTCATATCGACTCCGCCTTTTGAAGCGGGCGAATGCGTTCGCCCAACGCCAATAGGTCCAGCACGTCCCGCGGCCATTCGGAAAGTTCGAGGCCATGCGCGGCGAAAAGCGCAAGCGTCAGGCGATCGACGCCAAAGGCCACGCAGCCGGAGTGCGCCGGTACGCCCTTCTCATCGGCCAGCCCCCATGTCTTGCCGAAATGGTCGCGATGATAGTTGAAGCTCATGCAGGCCGTCGACGCGCCATTTTCGCGCACTGGAATCAACAACTCGAACTTCAGCGCCTGTTCGATCTGGTTCGCAGCCATCAACTGCCCAACGCGTCCGAAGAAGGGATCGCTGGCGCGATCGAATTCGAAAGGCAGCCGCAGATCGCGCGCAAGCGCTTCGGCGCGCTTCATCCACTGCTCACGAAAAGTCGCAATCTGCGCTGGCGCGCCGATGCGAACGAATTCGCGCATCCGGAAGCTTTGCAGCCGATCCAGGTCCCGCGACGGCTCATGACGAAAGCAATCCGCCGCGACATCGAAGGTCAGCCCCTCGGAGCGCATGGCGCCGCGCTGTGCGGCGATCGGATAGACCGGATAGCAGGCGGCCGGGCTCAGCACGAGATCGGCCGTCGTCGTCTCGCGCGTCCAGTCGCCGCCTTGCTTGGCCCGATTGACGGCGGCGCTGATGTCCGCTTCCGTTCCATGCAGGCAACAAACGCAGCCCAGAAGCTGCGGAAAGCTGTTGAGGTAGCCCGACTTCTCAAGCTGCTTGAGGCTCATCACCGGCGGAAAGCGAAAGATTTCGGCGTCGCGCGGACGATGCGCCGAGATCAGCCGCTGAAGCGCTTCGACGACATTTTCATAAACGCTCGTGCGCGCATAGACGCCATCGACGCCCATCGGCCGAAACAGATGATCGAGGATCGTTTCGTCCTTCGATTGTGTGTGCGCCTCACGTACGGCATTCGTCATCTTCGCACTCCTCTGTTCACCTGCGGCTGATCGTCTCCGGCACGCCGCCGATCAGGCAGGAGGACGCGACATTCGACATGATGCGGGTGTTGTTGATCATCACGGATGACGACAGGATGTCGCGCATCGGCCGCGTCACGCTGAACTCGCTGTCGTTGCGATAGCCGGCGATGCCGCAAGCATTGAAGGCGTGCATCACCGTCGTGATCGCTAGTTCCGAAGCGCTGACCTTCAACAGGTTGAGCGAGGTTTGGAAAGCCATATCGTCGAGCACGCCCGGGTTCTCACGGCGCGCGCCGTAATCGGCGAGCGCCGAGTCGACGAGATTGATGAGCGTCATCAACGACAATGACGCCTGCGTCGCAAGAGGCGCTCCTGGCGGCAGCGCACCCTTGGCCGCTCGCGCCACTTTGCGCACGAAACCCTGCGCGCGCTCGACCGCACCGGCCGCAACGCCTGCCCAGCAAGCGGCCCACAGAAGATGGGTTACCGGCATCATGCTGCGACGATGAATCTTCTCATAGGGTTCGCTCAGCACTTGCTCGGG
>CAZCJY010000368.1:1689-2378 GCA_964498975.1 uncultured Methylocystis sp. | reverse complement strand
CGCATATTCGACGGCGTCGATCCCGGTGGGACGACGCCCGCCATGAGTGAATATCTCCCAACGATCGCCAACGCGCTTGGCGTCGATGGCGACGACGATGCATTGCGCGCCGAATTTCTCCGCCGCTGCGCGCACGAACTGGCGATTGGCGACCGCGGCCGAATTGATCGAGGCTTTGTCGGCGCCGGCGAGCAGGAGATTACGGATGTCATCGAGCGTGCGTACGCCGCCGCCGACGGTGAGCGGCATGAAACAGGCTTCCGCCGTGCGTTGCACGACGTCGAGCAGAATGCCGCGGTTCTCATGACTCGCGGTGATGTCGAGGAAGCAAAGCTCGTCGGCGCCGGCGGCGTCATAGGCGATGGCGCATTCGACCGGATCGCCGGCGTCGCGCAAGTCGACGAAATTGACGCCCTTGACGACGCGGCCTTCCTTCACGTCGAGACAGGGAATGACGCGGGCTTTCAGCATCAGGCGCTTCTCATCGTCGCGCGCGCGCGCCGGATCAGGTCCAGCGCCTGCGCCGGATCGAGCCGTCCGTCATAAAGCGCGCGACCTGAAATGGCGCCGGCGAGTCTGGCGCAATCCGGTTGCAACAGGCGCTCGACGTCGGCGAGCGAAGCGAGGCCGCCGGAGGCGATGACGGGAATCGTCAGCGCATTGGCCAGCACCAGCGTCGCCTCGATATT
>CAZCJY010000368.1:0-1679 GCA_964498975.1 uncultured Methylocystis sp. | reverse complement strand
ACGCTGGCGCTCGCCAATGCGCTGACGATTCCCGTCATCGCCTCGATATTGAGGCCGGTGAGAACCCCGTCGCGCGCAATGTCGGTATAGATGATGGCGGCGACGCCGGCGTCCTCGAAACTCTTGCCGAGATCGAGCGCCGACATGCGCGTCGCGCGCGCCCAGCCGTCGACGGCGACGAAACCGTCCTTGGCGTCAATGCCGACTGCGACGCGGCTCGGATATAGCCGCGCCGCCTCGCGCACAAAGGAGGGGTCCTTGACCGCCGCCGTGCCGATGATGACGCGGGCGACGCCCTTCTTCAGCCAGCCCGCGAGCGTGCGCATATCGCGAATGCCGCCGCCAAGCTGCACGGGAATCGTCAGCGCGGCGAGAATGGCTTCGACCGCTTTAGCGTTGCGCGGCGCGCCGGCGAAGGCGCCGTCGAGGTCGACGACATGCAGATATTCAAACCCCTGCCGCTCGAAAGCGCGCGCCTGCTCGGCGGGATCGTCGTTGAAGACCGTGGCGCGGTCCATATCGCCCTGGGCGAGACGCACGCATTGGCCTTCCTTCAAATCGATCGCGGGGAACAGGATCACGGACGCCACCTCAGAAAATTAGCGATAAGAGCTAAGCCGAGCCTCTGGCTTTTTTCGGGATGAAATTGCACGCCGACGAGATTATCGCGCGCGACCGCCGCGGTGAGCGGCGCGCCATAGTCGGTCGTCGCCAGCACGTGCTCGCGCGCCGTCGGCGTCAACTGATAGGAATGGACGAAATAGGCGTGCAGCCCCTGTTCGCCCGTCGCAATATTGGCGAATGCCGGATGCTCGCGCGCGAGCGTCAGCGTATTCCAGCCCATATGGGGGATTTTCAAAGAAGGATCCGCGGGTTTGATCGCGGCGACGTCGCCTGCGATCCAACCCAGTCCTGGCGTCTCGCCATGCTCCAGACCACGCGCGGCCATGAGCTGCATGCCGACGCAAATCCCCAAAAAGGGCCGGCCGCGCGCGATCACGGCCTCTTGCAAGGCGGCGTAAAGGCCATCCATCGCCATCAGCCCGCGCCGGCAATCGGCGAAGGCGCCGACGCCCGGCAGCACGACGCGTTCGGCCGCCCGCACGACATCGGGATCGCTGGTGACGCGAATATCGGCGTCCCGTTGCGACTCGCGCGCGGCGCGCTCGAAGGCTTTCAAGGCGGAATGGAGATTGCCCGACCCATAGTCGATAATGGCCGTCGTCAAGGGCTGGGCTCCCCGACGGCGATTTCTTTTGCCGTTTCTTGCGCGGGCGTGGGCCAGCGGTGGAAGAACGCCGCCTCCGCCTCGTCAATGTCATCGCCGATGACGAGGTCGCGCTCGACATAGCCCCGCCGCGCCAAGCTCCAGGCGACGAGACGCCCGCCCTCGAAGCCGAGCCAGGCGGCGAGCGCCAAAGTCAACCACGACATGGCGTCGCGCGAGACGCGCAACTTCCAGGCGATGAGCCCGACCGCGACGAGCAGCAGGGTCCACAATCCCGCGACCAGCCAGGCGCGCCGCCAGGCGAGCCAGAAGGGACCGAAAAGAAACGCCGGCCAGGAGAAGCCGTCGCGCAGGAATACGATCTTCTCCGGGGCTGGGCGCTGGCCCGCCGCCGTGGGCGGAAGATGAACGGTGAATATGGCCATCGGCCGTCCCCTCGTCGGCGTCACGC
>CAZCJY010000367.1:0-2382 GCA_964498975.1 uncultured Methylocystis sp. | reverse complement strand
CGCAGATGCACTTCCTCCGCGCCCGCGGCGCCGGCGACGCGCTTCTGATCGTCCAGGGCGCGCTGCAAATTCTCGACGCGCGAGGCGGCGATGTGGGCGTCGTTTTCCAGCGTGCGCGCCGTGCGCTCGGCGGACATGCGCCATTGCGCGTCGAGATCGGCGAGTTGCGCCGTCAGCTCCTTGATGCGCGGATGCATCGGCAACAGCGTGCGCGATTCGAGCGCGAGCTGGGCGCGCAGCGCCACGCGCTGCTCATAGATTCGGCGCATCATCTCATTATTGGCGACGTCGGGTATATCTCCCACGCGCCCCTGCCGCAGCATTTCGCGCAGCAGCTTGGCCTTGGCTTCAGCGTCCGCCCGGACGGCGCGGGCGGAAGAAAGCTGATTGTTCAATTCGCCGAGCTGCTGCGTCGGGATGATGGCGTTGTTCGAGCCGATCAGCAGCCCCGAGCGCGAGCGAAAGTCCTCGACGCGCGCCTCGGCTTCGGCGACGCGCGTCTTGAGATCGGCGACGAGCGTCGAGAGCGACTGCGCGGCGGCGCGCGCGTTGGCGCGCTTGGCCTCCTGCTGCATCTCAATATAGGTTTCGGCGACCGCATTCGCGCCGCGCGCGGCGAGATCGGGGTCGCGCGACGTGAATTCGACGGAGAGCACCCGCGTCTTGGTGGGCGAGAGCACGGCGAGCCGATCCGAGAATTTCTCGAGAATGCGGTCTTCCGGCGACATGCGCGTGGGGTCGCGCACGATCCCGAGCAGCACGAGCACGCGGGTCAATGCGCTCATGCCGTCGGCGAGCGGGTCGAATTCCGGATTGCCCTGCAGGCCGAGCGTCTTGATGACGCGGCGCGCCAAATCGCGCGACGTCAGCAGTTGGATCTGGCTCTGCACGGCCTCGGCGTCGGGAGCCGTGGGGTCGACGCGTTCGCCCTTGTCGGCGCGCGTGAGAAAGCTTTCCTGATTTTCGAGCAACAGACGGGCGTCGGCGCTGTAACGCGGCTTGACGACATTGACGAAGATGAGCGCGCCGACGAAGGCGGCGAGCGTCGGTCCGATCACCCACCAGCGCCGTTTCAGGAGAACGCGGCCAATGGCCGACAGATCGACGTCATTCGTCGCGCCGTCGTCATTCGCTGCATAGCCCGACCGCATCGTCTACTCCGGATTCAATTAACGTCCATAGCAAGATCATGGTTGAAGCGAAGTTAACCATCTCCGCCGGGATGGGTGAATGTTTGTTAACCATCACGCAATAAAAAAACTTTGTCGCGCCGCGACGCACATCGAATTTGATAGAACGGTCGGGTCGAAATGGCCAGGATGGTCGCTGTGGCGATTGCCATGATCACGTGCGCGCTGCTCTCGGGCTGCGCGCTGCCGGGCGACTACCTGCCCGAGCTCTACCCCGAGACGGTGTACGAATCCTACACGCTCGCCGCCGGCGACCGGCTCCGGGTGATCGTCTTCGGCCAGGATTCGCTTTCCAACACTTATTCGGTGGACGGCCTCGGCCGCATCGCCATGCCGCTCATCGGCTCCGTGCCGGTGCAAGGCCTCACCGCCGCGGCCGCCGAGCGCGCGATCGCGGCGCGTCTGCGCAACGGCTATATCCGCGATCCGCATGTTTCCGTTGAGGTCGAGGCGTTCCGGCCGTTTTTCGTACTCGGCGAAGTCACCAACGCCGGCCAATATCCCTTCGTCGACGGCATGACGGTGCGAACCGCCATCGCCATCGCCGGCGGCTTCAGCCCGCGCGGTTATGACGGCGGCGCCGACCTCACCCGCGTCATCGGCGGCTACCCCGTCACCGGGCGGGTGGCGCTCGACGCGCCGGTGCGGCCGGGCGACACGATCACAGTGCTCGAACGAATCTTTTAGGAGGCGGCGGCGATTGTGGCCGCAATCGGGGTTCGACACTGGATGATGCGCATGAAGCGGGCCGGATCGCGCGCATCGCGCCTTGCGCGCGTCGCCCCTTTGAGAATGTTGGCCGCGTCGGGCGGAGCGTGAAACGGGAGTCTGAGGAATGTGCGCCTTCGCCGTCGGCGACATGAAGAAAGCGGCCTCCCAAAGCGACGGCGATAAGCGCGACGCGGCAAAAACGGCCTATGCGGGCCACACGCTCAGTCTGGCGCTCGCCGAAATCGCCAGCAGCGGTGCGCCCGGCAAAGCCTATTCGCCCATCGTGCTCGCCGGCCTGGTGCGCCTTCTCGAATTCACGATGCTGCTCCTTGCCGGCGTCGCCATTCATGAATGGCATGTCGCGCCGAGCTGGGGTCACAATCTCGAATATTTCGTCGTCATGCCGGCGATGGCGTTTTTCGCCGTCATCGTCCTTCAGGCCATGGGCCTTTACACGACAGCCTCCTTCCGCACGCCGGCG
>CAZCJY010000366.1:0-2413 GCA_964498975.1 uncultured Methylocystis sp. | reverse complement strand
CGGCCTATGGCTGTGGGCAATGCTGCTGGTTTTCGCCTGGTCCAGCGTGTTCATGGATTTGAATGGCTTCTACACGGCGGTCACGCGCGTTTTTGCGGATTACGAGCAGCCCATGTGGGCGCGACCAACGACGACGACGGACGAGCGCCCGCCGATCCCTTGGGAAGAGGCAGAGACAATAGCGCGCCGTCTCATGGATGAGCAGGCGCGTCAACACGGCTTTGTCATCGAGCGCCCTCTTGCATTCTACCTTATGCGCGAAAAAGGCCTTTACGAATATCGGGTGCGCTCGTCGCGCGACATTGGCGACAAAGCCGGATCGACGGCCATTCACTTCGACGCTCACATAGGGACTCTTGTGAGTGTGAGCATCCCGACAGGGTACCGCGCTGGCAATACGATCACCACCTGGCTCGTCGAACTGCATATGGCCAATCTCTTCGGTCTTCCGTATCGCATTTTTGTTTGTCTCCTCGGCCTTGTTATCGTGATGCTGTCGGCGACTGGCGTTTACATCTGGTGGAAGAAGCGGTCGGCGCGGTTGGCGCATGTTCGGCGGGCGGCCGCGCGGCCTGCGCCGGCGGAGTGATTTTGGTGATTGAAACGCGAATTCATTGTTTATCGATGGAGCAGGAAATGGATTACGAGCATGGAAAACAGCAACGCTTTGTTCAAAATCTGCGGCGCGCTCTGCCGGTTTCCGCGCATGCGCGACCGGCGCTGCTCGCCTTTCTGCGCGCGCGCGGCGCGATCGGACGCGGCTCGCCGCGGTTGACGGTGATCGACATTTTCGACGCGGGACAGGACCGCGGCCTGATGTGCCGCTTCACCATCGCGGGGGAGGGCGAAGCACGCGGCTTCGTCGCGCCGCTCGCGCAACTCGCGCTCGAGCGCCGCCGCGCCGTTGCATCGGACGCGTCCCTGCGCCGGCGGCATTCCTATCGACCGGGCGCATGAAGGCGCCGCTCGTCGCCTTGCTCTTCGCCTTCGTCGGCTGCTGGCAGGCGCTGGGCGAGGAGGCGCGGGAGGACGAGCGCAAGGAAAAGCCGCGAAGCGAGAGCAGGCGGCGCGCGCGCGAGGAACCCAGGGTCGAAGCCCCGGCGGAGGCGCCGCGCGCGCAGACGCTGGGGCGCGACCAGAGCGGCGTCTATGTCAACGCGCCGGCGACGAACTCGGCCTATTCGCCAAGCTTCGTCATGCGCGGCTTTCCGGCGGGGGTGACGCTTTTCGACGGCGCCTCGCATGGCTTCACCGCCCAGGACGTCGATCTCTCCACCGTCGATCACGTCGAATTCTTCAAAGGTCCGGGCGCCATGCTGTTCGGCAAGGCGCTCGGGGGCTATGGCGGCGCCGCCAATTACATCCGAAAGGCGCCGACGCAGGAGACCTTCGCGCGCGCCGTTTCGACCCTCGCCAGTTTCGCCGTGCGGCGCCTCACCGTCGACGTCAATACGCCGCTCAACGACGACAAGAGCCTCTTGTTTCGCTTCACCGGCTCGGCGCAGAGCTTGGGAAGCTTCGTCGATTTCGTGCGCACGCGCAGTTTCGACGTCGCGCCGATGATCGCCTTCACGGCGGATAATGGCGATCGGGCCAGCTTGCGCGCCGAGCACAATGGCGCAAGGCTCGTCTGGCGCGACGGCGCGCCGGCCGATCCGGTCTTCCTGCACATCCCGCGCGAATTCTACGCCGGCCTTCCCGCCAATGAGCATGAGACGCCCTTTTTCGACGATCTCACCTTCAGCTATGAGCACGCCTTCAACAAGGATTGGAAGCTCACGACGGTCGTGGATTATTTTCTCTCCGCCAGCCGCTGGGGCTGGTTCACCGGCTGGGGCTATGACGGCTTCCAGTCGGTCGTCTTCGGCAATCCGGCGCGGGCGCGCGTCGCCAATCGCAGTTTCGACGCGCAATTGCGCCTCAACGGCCGCTTCGACACGGGTTTCCTCTCCCATACCGTCTTTCTTGGCCTTGAGCACTGGGACTATTTCTTCGGCTATTCGAACGACATCGCCCAGGCGCCGGCGGCGCCGCTCAATATTTTCTTCCCCGTCTATTCGCCGGGCGTCAATTACGCCGGCGCCTTCTGGTCGAATGGCGTGGCGCGCGCCTTGAGCCGCTCGGTCTATGGCCAGGACCTCATCGACCTCAACGAGAACTGGCGCATTCTGATCGGCGGGCGCTACGATCTTCTTTCGCAGCGCGAGCGCGTCTTCGATCCCCTCGGCGCGCTGACGGGAGAGCCGACATCGAGCCTGAGCAAGGGGATCAAGGGCTATTTTTCGCCGCGCGCCGGCATACTCTATCGGCCAGACGAGGAGACGCAGCTCTTCGCCGCTTACGGCAAATCGCTCATCCCCAACACCGGCGTGCGCATCCAAAGCGGCGAAGCGCCGCCGCCGCAGCAGGACAC
>CAZCJY010000365.1:511-2418 GCA_964498975.1 uncultured Methylocystis sp. | reverse complement strand
CGCGTCAGCGTGTTGTAGATTTTCAGCGCAGGCGTCGACATGAATCTCCCCGCAAGGCCGCCGGCCGGGGCGTCGCTTCATGTCGTTTGGATAGACGTGACGGCTCCGGCCAGCGCGATCGCTAGCTGATAATGGTCTCGCGACAAATGGTGAACCGAAGCGTCATGGCGAAGACCATGCGCTCAAGCGCGCCGCCGCGTCAAGCGCGGCGCCCAATTTGAGGCGAAAATGCGGCGGCTTAACGCATAGTTTACCGCGGGCCGCTACCAGTTTCGCTCGGCTGCATTGGGTCGGGCGGGGCGTGGGCGATGTTCATCATGTCGAAATATGAAGGATCGGTCTGGCCGCGTATTCTTGCGCCGCTTCTTGCCGGCCTGTTGATCAGCGCCGCTTACCACTCCGGCGCGCAGGCCGATCACGGCTCGAACGCGGCCTATGTCATCTCCGATCAGGACGGCTACGGCCTGCTGGAGTGCCTCACGCACAAGTCGGATTGCGGCAAGATCGTCGCCGACTCCTGGTGCGAGGCGCATGGCCACGGCGCCGCGAAGGCTTTCGGGCGCGCCGACGACGTCACCGCCTCGATCGATTCAAAGGCTTCGCCGCGCCAATCAGGAATGACAAACGCGGCGATCGTCGCCTGCGTGGAATAGCACGGCTTAGCGCTTCACGAATTCTCCGCATTGCGGAATCTCGTTCTGGCCGCCCCAGGGCTGGATCGCGACGGTCGACGTCGAGCTCTCGGGCGAGCCGTCGACCAGCCTGTCGGAATAAACCATATAGACCAGGACGTTGCGCCTGGGGTCGCAGCCGCGCACGATTTGCATGCGCTTGAACAGCAGGGAGCGGCGCTCGCTGAAGGCCGTGTCGCCCTGGCCGAATTTTTCCTTGAATTTGATCGGCCCATATTGCCGGCAGGCGAGCGAGACTTCCGAGGTCTGCTCGGCGACGCCGAACATGCCGGCGACGCCGCCCCTCTCATGCGCCGTGTAGTAGCAGACGACGCCGTCGATCATGGGGTCGTCGATCCCATAGGTGGCGAGCTTGTCGTTGGGGGTGAGCAGTTTGAAGTCGACCGATTTACGGAAGATCAGATCCGGCCCGCCCTGCGCAAAGGACGGCGCGACGCCAAGCGAGACAGCAAACACCATCGAAAACAGAGCCAAAAAATGGGAACGCTTCATTGGGATGCCCTCCTAGGCGACGCCGCCGATATGGGCGAAGTAGCGCCTCAAGGGAAGAGCTTCGACCCTGTGCGGCGCAAATAAATCGCCCGGCCGCGACTGTCACATGGCCCGGGCTGGGGCGCGCCTTGTTGCCGACACGATGCGCGCCACAATCGGCTAGCGTTTGATCCACGGCGTGAATCGGCCAATATGGCGCGGTCCGGCCGCCGCTCGACGCGCGCCGCGACAGCATGACGCCGAAGACCGCGCGAACGCCGTCCACCGCTTCGCGGCTCCTTGCGGGTCGGTCAGGAGCCAGCATTCTGAGAGGGCCGAGAACCATAAGCGGCTTTTCGATCATCGGCGGTTTCACGTGGGGCCGGCTGGCGCCGGCCGCCGCCGCGCTGAGCCTGCTCGCCGCTACGCCCGCGCGCGCCGAGAGCCAATATTGCACGGAGCTGCGCGCGCAAATCACCCGCGCCAGCGCCGATGGCGCCGGCGCGCGTTACCAAGCCGCCGCCGCCAAGCAGCGCGGCGAATATGGCCGGCTGGCGGCCCGCGGGCATGCGATGGGATGCGATCGGGGACAGTTCCTGTTTTTCGGCGATCCGCCTCCGGCCCAATGCGGTCAGATCAACGCCCGTCTCAGCCAGCTTTCCGGCGCCATCGCGGCCTATGAGCGGGCGGGCGCCGACGATGGCGGCCAGCGGCAGGCGCTCTCGGCGCGCTACGACGCCGAGT
>CAZCJY010000365.1:0-501 GCA_964498975.1 uncultured Methylocystis sp. | reverse complement strand
GCCGAGTGCCGCAATCCGCAATTCACCCAAGCGCGCGCGCCGCGTCCGCGCAATTTCTTCGAGGAGCTGTTCGGCCTCGCCTCGCCGGACGGAGCGGGGCTGCACGAGATTCCCGTTGGACCGCCGGACCCCGATGAGACGCTTGAACCTTCCGACGGCAAGGCGCGCGGCGGGCCCGTGGCGGTCTGCGTGCGAAGCTGCGACGGCGGCTTTTTCCCGGTAAGCTATTCGGCGCGCAGCGCCAATCTCGACGACCTCGCCTCGCTTTGCGCGGCGCTCTGCCCCAACGCCGAAGTGAAGCTCTACACACAGTCGCAGTGGAAAGGCGTCGACTCCGCGCTCTCGATCGACGGCCAGCCCTATTCGGACCATCCCAACGCGTTCAAATTCCAGAAGAGCTACGATCCCTCCTGCGGTTGCAAGCCGCCGGGCCAATCCTGGGCCGAGGCGCTGGCCGACGCCGAGCGCATCATCGCCGAACGCAACGCAAAGGATCAGGTC
>CAZCJY010000364.1:0-2429 GCA_964498975.1 uncultured Methylocystis sp. | reverse complement strand
ATGATCAAGCACGCCGGGGGCAATCCCGCGAACTTTCTCGACGTCGGCGGCGGCGCCTCGCCCGAGCGCGTCGCGACCGCCTTCCGGCTCGTTCTGTCCGATCGCCGCGTGAAAGTGGTGCTCGTCAATATTTTTGCCGGCATCAACCGCTGCGACTGGGTCGCGCAGGGCGTCGTCGACGCGGTGCGCGCGGAGAAGATCGAGGGCGTGCCGCTCGTGGTACGTCTCGCCGGCACCAATGTCGAAGCGGGCAAGAAGATTATCGCCGAGAGCGGCATTCCGATCATCCAGGCCGACACGCTGGCCGAGGCCGCCGAGAAGGCCGTCGCCGCCTACAAGGGCGCCAAGTAAGCGCCGGGGAAGGACACATGAGCATTCTCATCGACGAAAAGACGCCGATCCTCGTTCAGGGCATCACCGGCGATAAGGGCAGCTTCCACGCCAAGGAGATGATCGACTACGGCAGCAATGTCGTCGCCGGCGTCACGCCTGGCAAGGGCGGCAAGACGCATCACGGCGTGCCGGTGTTCAATACCGTGCGGGAAGCGGTGCGCGAGACCGGCGCGCAGGCTTCGATCACCTTTGTCGCGCCGGCCTTCTGCGCCGACGCGATCATGGAAGCCGCCGACTCCGGCGTCCGCCTCATCTGCTCGATCACCGACGGCATCCCGGCGCAGGACATGATGCGGGTGAAGCGTTATTTTTTGCGCTTTCCGAAGGACCGCCGGCCGATGTTGGTCGGGCCCAATTGCGCCGGTATCATCTCGCCTGGCAAGGCGATGCTCGGCATCATGCCCGGCCACATCTATAAGCAGGGCAATGTCGGCCTGATCTCGCGCTCCGGCACGCTCGGCTATGAAGCCGCTTCCCAACTCAAGGCGCTCGGCCTCGGCATCTCGACCTCGGTCGGCATTGGCGGCGATCCGATCAACGGCTCCTCCTTCCTCGATCATCTCGTGCTCTTCGACAAGGACCCGGAGACGGAGGCCGTGCTCATCATCGGGGAGATCGGCGGGCCGCAGGAGGCTGAAGCCTCCGCCTGGATCAAGGAGAATTTCTCCAAGCCCGTGATCGGCTTCGTTGCGGGGCTTACGGCTCCCAAGGGTCGCCGCATGGGCCACGCCGGCGCCATCATCTCGGCGACGGGCGACAGCGCCGCGGAAAAGACCGAGATCATGAAGTCCTACGGACTGACGGTCGCGCCCAGCCCGGCCGAGTTCGGCGCGACAGTGGCGAAAGTGCTGAAGCGCGCCTGACGCCAAGCGCTGGCGCACAATGGATGAAGGCGTTGCGACGGCGTCGCGGCGCAAAGCGCGTCCGCCCGAGCAATTGCGCCGCGAGCGCCAAGGAGTTTTGATGGCCGCCGAGACACAGACATCAAGCAGCCTGTCTTCGACCGGACTGCCGTCTGCTTTCGCGACTCGCTCGGTCACCGAGGCGTCCGCCTTTCTGCGCGACCAATTGCTTGCCGTCATCCGCCGGCATACGCCTGAGATCGAAGCCGTCGTGCGCGATTCGAAAGCCGGCGCCGGCCTTGCCCCGAGGCAGATGGCGCGCGCGCTGCAAGCGCAGGGCATTTTGTTCCAGCTCGTCTCCATCGCTGAGCAGGCTTACGCCATGCGCCGGCGCCGCCGCATCGAGCGCGAGAAGGGCCATGACAAGCTGCTTGGCACTTTCGACTATGTCCTGTCGAGCGCCGCTGTGGCTGGCGTAAAGCCGGATGAAATTCACGCGCAATTGCAGACGCTGCGCATTCGTCCCGTCATCACCGCGCATCCGACTGAAGCCAAGCGCGTCTCGATCCTCGAAAAATACCGCCGCATTTATCTTCTGCTGCGTGAACTTGAGTCGACGCGCTGGACGGATCGCGAGCGCGAGGCGCTGGTGAAGTCGATCTATGACCAGATCGAACTCCTTTGGCTCACGGGCGAATTGCATCTCGAAAAGCCGACGGTCGATCACGAGGTCGCCTGGGGACAGCACTTCTTCCACGAAAGCATCTTTGATCTCGCGCCGGAGTTGTTGTCGTCTTTTGAGCGCGCGCTGAAGCGCCATTATCCGAATGAAAAATTTGAGGTCACGCCGTTCTTTCAATTCGGCTCCTGGATCGGCGGCGATCGCGACGGCAATCCATTCGTGACGAATGACGTGACGCGCCGCACGATGCGCGACAATGCCGCAGCGAGCCTCAACCATTATCGCCACCGCATCGTCGATCTCGCGCGCATGCTGTCGATCAGTCAGCGCGCCGCCGAAATCCCTGATTCCTTCCGCGAGGAGCTGGCCAGCCGGCTTGCCGCGCTCCCTGACGCCGCCGCGATCGAAGCGCGCAATCAGAACGAGCCCTATCGGCAATTCGTCACCACAATGCTGCGCAAGCTCGATCAGACGCTGTTCGCTGTGCGCCAAGAGCCGACGACAAGACCGCG
>CAZCJY010000363.1:0-2436 GCA_964498975.1 uncultured Methylocystis sp. | reverse complement strand
ACTTGTGGGGCCGCTTCAAATCGGCAAGCTACTGGTGGATGCATGGGATGGTTGTGATATGGCTCGTCTTCACGCTGATGCTCTTTGTCGCCGAACCGCTTTTTCTGCATCGCTGGTTTAACGCGCGGGCGGCGCGAGACCCGGAAGGAGCTTTCGTCCTTATCGAGCGGCTGCATCGATTGCTCCTTGCGGCGAGCCTGATCGTCGTCCTGGGCGCCGTCGCCGGAAGCCACGGCTGGGCGGGATGATTTCGCCGGCTCAAGCTGATAAACCGGCGGCCGATCTCATTCCGCGCGGACTCTCATGAACATCTTCGACGACTTTCACGCCCGCATCGCCGCGATCCTCGATCGGATATCGGCTGACGGCCGCTTACCGAAGCTCGATTACGCGCGTTTCGTCGTCGAGCCGCCGAAGGACGCGACGCTGGGCGACCTGGCGTCGAACGCCGCCATGGTCTTCGCCAAGGAGGCGAAGCCGCATTTCTCTAGTCCGCGCGAATTGGCGGTCGAAATCTGCTACGCGCTTGCGCAGACGGAAGGCGTCGCGACGGCGGAAGTCGCGGGGCCGGGCTTCATCAACATCCGCCTCAAGCCGGAAATCTACGCCGAAGTGCTGCGCGCCACGCTCCTCGAACCGGAAAATTTCGGCCGCGTGGAAAAGAGCCGCGCCGGCGCGTTGCAGGGCAAGGTGAATGTCGAATATGTCTCGGCCAATCCAACGGGGCCGATGCATGTCGGCCACGGCCGCGGCGCGGTGTTCGGCGACGCGCTCGCCAATCTCCTCGCCTTTTCCGGCTGCGAGGTGACGCGCGAATATTACATCAACGACGCCGGCTCGCAGGTCGACGTGCTCGCGCGGTCCGCGCATATCCGTTACCGCGAGGCGCTGGGCGAGACGATCGCGATTCCCGAAGGGCTATATCCCGGCGATTATCTCATGCCCGTCGGCGACGCGCTCGCAAAAGCGCAAGGCCGCGCGCTCCTCGACAAGCCCGAGAGCGAATGGCTTCCGATCGTGCGCGCCGCAGCCATCGATGCGATGATGGCGATGATCCGCGACGATCTCGCCGTGCTCAACATCAGGCATGAGACTTTCTTCTCCGAACGCACGCTGCATGAGAAGAAAAACGGCGTCTCCAAAATCGACGCCGCGATCGAATGGCTAAGGGACAGGGGCCTCGTTTACGAAGGCCGCCTGCCGCCGCCCAAGGGGCAATTGCCCGACGATTGGGAGGATCGCGAGCAGACGTTGTTCAAATCGACGCAATTTGGCGACGACGTCGACCGCGCGCTGAAAAAATCCGACGGCTCGCCGACCTATTTCGCCGCCGACATCGCCTATCACAAGGACAAGATCGACCGCGGCTTCGACACGCTCGTCGATGTCTGGGGCGCGGATCACAGCGGCTATGTGAAACGCATGAGCGCCGCTGTCGCCGCGCTCTCCGACAAGAAGGTCGCGCTCGACGTGAAGCTTTGCCAGCTCGTGAAGCTGATGCGGGCCGGCGAGCCGGTCAAAATGTCGAAGCGCGCCGGCGATTTCGTCACCTTGCGCGAGGTCGTCGATGAAGTCGGCGTCGACGCCGTGCGCTTCATGATGCTCTATCGCAAGAACGACGCGCCGCTCGACTTCGACCTCGCCAAGGTTATCGAGCAGTCGAAGGACAATCCGGTCTTCTATGTCCAATACGCCCATGCGCGGGGGAAATCGGCGCTGCGGCAGGCGCTCGCCGCTTTTCCCGATCTCGCTTTGTCGACCGAAAGCTTGGCTGGGGCGAAGCTTGATCTGCTCATTGACGAGGGCGAGCTTGCGCTCGCCAAGATGATCGCGCAATATCCGCGCGTTATCGAAGCGGCGGCTGCCGCACATGAGCCGCACCGAGTCGCCTTTTACCTTCACGAATTGGCGAGCGTGTTCCACTCCCATTGGAATCGCGGCAAAGATCAGCCGCAATTACGCTTTGTTAATTTAACCGAGAGAGATTTAACAAATGCCCGGGTCGCGTTGGTTAGCTCCTTAACGATCGTCCTGGGGTCGGGCCTGAGACTTCTTGGCGTGAGCGCCCCCGACGAAATGCGCTGATGCAACGCCCCAGCGGCCACAGCCGGGCGTAGGATGCGCCTTTTGAATGCTATGCGCCCCTGGGATGAGTGAGCGAGGTGTGCGATGCGCGAAACCCCGGTTAGAGGTCCGGCGATTGATCTGGGCGAATTCGAGCGCCGTCTGCGCGGACCCGAACGCAAAGCGGCGAGCGCCGCCGATCCGCTGAGCGAACTCGCCAGGCTGATGCAGGGCGAGGATGCGGCGGCGACCGCCGACCCTTACAGCCGCATCCTGGCCGAACCGCGCACCGCCCGCGCGCCCTCCGTGGACCTGCGCGGCTCCTACGACGCCGCGCCGCCCGTGGCTGCGGAGCCGCCCTACTATCCCGAG
>CAZCJY010000362.1:0-2446 GCA_964498975.1 uncultured Methylocystis sp. | reverse complement strand
TCTGCTGCGCCCTCGGCATCCCCAACTCCGCGAGCGCCCGAAGCGCTTCTTGTAATCGCTTGTCTTTGCTAGCGGCCATGATGTCTTGCAACGAACTTATCGATCGCCTCTTGGGTCAATGATGTGCGCCGCTCCGCCCACTTGCCGAATCGAGTCAAAGTCGCCCGGCTCGGGAAGCGCATGGCTCTCAGGTCGGTTGCGTTCACCTGCGTATGCCCGCTGAACGTCCTAAAGTGCTCGTCGACGAGCGTCGTGTTGAGAAAGAGCGCCAACCCGCGGGCGAGGTAAGGCTCAAGCCCAGCTTTGCCCTGATGAATGACGTTCAAGTGGTTTTCGAAGCCGTAGAGCTCATGCGGCAACGCGCTCGGGTCGAGCGCATAGGCGACGATCCGGCGCCTCTCCTCTTTGGCTGAGAACCGCTTTGTGAGCACATACCACCCGCGCGGCATGAGCCACTTGCGGCTCTCCGGGTTCAACTTGAGCGCATTGGGCTTCTTATGGCTGCGGGGCCACTGAAACGTTTCTCCGCCAAAGTGGTGGGCGTAGAGGAGTGGCACGGCGCCCGGCGCCGGCTCCGCTAACCAACAATTTTTCAAACGGAAATCGACGACGGGCCCCGTCGATACGCCGAGGCCAAGCTCCGCAAGCGAATGGGCGAACAGGCCGTTGCTGCCGTTTGGGGTTACCGTCGGTATGTGGATGAAACGCTGCGGATCTGTGCTGTGCACAATTTCCTCAAACGGCACTCGGCGTTCGACATAGTCGCTGAACCCAGGATCATGGCAGTTAGAAACGACAACGTCGCTCTGTGGTGCTCCGCGTTGGAAGTAGACGATGATGTTCTCCTGGAGCACGTCATCGTCCGCAAAGGCGCGGTGACGGCTTTCAAATACATGGATGTGGCGGATTGCGACCCGCTCAAGGAGCCATTCGCGAAACGGCCGAAAGTACGCCCCATTGCAGAAGCTTCGCGGGACGATCGCAACGATCTCACCGCCGTTCTCCACGAGCGCGACGGCAAGACCCAGGAACGCGGTGTAGAGATTGACGGTCTCAATGCCCGCCTGACGCAGGAGCTTCCGATACTGCGACGTAGCCCCAATTTTTTTATACGGCGGATTTAGAATCGCGTGTGTGAAGCGGCGGTCTGCAAACGAAAGCGCGAACGAGCCTTCCACAATGAAATCGCGGCCGGCACCCGTCGCGCGGACCTCTCTGTTTGTCGGATGTCCGGTCGATTCGAGCCGCTGCAAACGCGCTTGGAGATGCCCGAGCAACAGAGGATCGATCTCGTACGCCTCGACATCAAGGCATCCCTTTCGGGGAGCCTTCTCTGCGTGCTGGCCTACAAACGCTTCGGTCAGAGAGCCAATACCGGCACCTGGATCGAGCAGACGGCAATGGCTAGGCCACCGCCTAAAGAGCGACGCCATGAACTCGGCGATGCGCGAAGGCGTCATGAACTGGCCAAGCGCGGAGCGACGCTCAGGGTCGAGCTGCGCGCTGACTTGCTGTCGGACTACATCGATTGAAGGGAAAGCGCTGAAGGACATAACCCCAGTATAACTGATCTCTCTTCGGGGACCTTATTCGTCATCAGCAGCCGGGTCGGCTAAGAACTGCTCCACGATCCGACGATGTCGGGGGCTTACCTTCCGATTTCCATGCTCGTACTGCTGTAGCATACCGCCATCAACGCCAATCATACGGGCGAGGCGTTTGCAAGATAGGCCGAGCGCCTGCCGCTTGGCCCGAAGCTGCTCCCCTATCGTCTGCGGCTTCGGGAGCGGATTGTATTCAAGGTACCCGATCAGGCGCGGCAAGTACCGTACCGCCGGGCAGGTGCGGTCCTTCTCCCAGTTAGCTATCGTGCACTCGTCCAGCCCAAGCCGCTCGGCCACCTGCTTTTGGTGCAGCCCCAGCTGGATTCGTCGCCTTTTGAGATGCTGTCCCAACGTCGCAGGATGCTCCGGGCAGGCGCTTGGTTTTCGCGTTTTTACAATGACTTGCACGAATGGCAAAAAGGCAACGCGAAGATGCAAGTGTGGGTACCTCGACGACGCATCTTTAGGTTGTGGCCGCGCGCCGAAGTGCGCGCGTGAGTACCAGTCGAAGATTTCCGGGCCACTTTTCGATCCAATCGATTTGCATGTGGACGTTCCTGCCGTCTCGCCGACGGATTTGTCATTGCCTCCACCCCGCGAAAATTCGGCTGAGGTTGCAAGTCGTCTCGCGCGCGTGCGTCAGATTCAGCGTGAACGCTATGAAAAGCTCGCGCTCGACAAATCGCTTCGCACGAATGCCGAGGCCGACGGCGATCTGTTGGAGAAAATTGCCGCACCCGATGCGCCCGGCCGCGAACTTCTGACCCACGCGGCCGAGCGTTTGAGATGTAAGCGCTGTTTCGAGGCCCTCGTAGAGGGAGGCGGCTGCGCGGGATAAGGAC
>CAZCJY010000361.1:0-2451 GCA_964498975.1 uncultured Methylocystis sp. | reverse complement strand
TCGATGTGGTCCGCGAAAAAAGTCACTTCGAATCGATAGCCGACGAGCGCGAAGGAGACCTCCAGCCCCTCATCGACCTGCTGCTCAATTCGATACATGATCTTCTTTTTGCGCAAATAAGCAAGGAACTCGAGCATTCCTTCGAGACCATGCAGCGTCATTTATTGCCCCTAGAGCTTACTGAGTTGATTAAACGGCCGGCGCGCTCAGTCGCGCGGCTGTGGCATATCAGCTTCAATCAGGCGCTGGAAATACTTCAGGAAGCCCGTACAATCCCCTTCGTCTCCGCGAAAAGGAGAGACTTCGGCTCTGCTTCTGTCCCAAATCTCGCGTAGCTGCATCTCGTCGAATTTGCCGCTCAACAGTTCGGCCATATATTCCTTGAGCGCCTGACGATCTTGCGGCGTGAAGTCGTAAAGCGCCTCGTGAACCAACTCCTCGGGGGATTCATAGACGGTGTCGATATCCTGATGAAAGTACGAGGTGAATTTCTGAAAAGGCGGGGGGAGAGTCATATTCTGCCTCCAGACGGTCTCAATCGGGATTGATAGGGAAAGCGGTCAATATTCTAAATCCCCGTTTTGATCCGGCTATGTGCTTGATGACGACCCGAACGCCAAAAGTATCACGGATGGTGACGCTGGAGTTGAACTTCGGTGCGTATGCTTCCTTGCCTGTCGGTGTCTCAAACCAAGTTTCCAGTGTCGCGCCGCGCTTTCTTCCCAACGCCACTTCCTCTACGAATTTTGAATTTTGTGAGAGAGTGGAATTGACCAGCTTATTCGCGGACGTCAATGAAAGAAACGAGCCGATGCGTTTCTTCCAGATGCCCAACGCGTATTTTCGTTTTCAAACAGGCCTTTGGACAGCAGGAGGCACTACTTATCGAGGAGCTATCCGTCGCCTTCCCAAGAGCGCTCGAACTTGTCGTATCGAGAACGGATAAATTCGAGAAACTCTGTGCAGTTCCCTTCCGCGCCGCGAAACGGGGAAACATTTGCGTTTGATGCGCGCCACACGTCGCGAAGCTCCTCTTCGCTGTATTTGCCGCTCAACAACTCATCGAGATAGGCCTTAGCCGTCTCCAACTGGCTCTCCAAGAGCGTCTGCCATCCGGCGTCGACCATCTCCTCCGCAGAGGAGTAGACTTCGTCTGCATATGGGCAGAATAGGCCAACAATAGATTTGAACTCAGGCGTAGGGCTCGGCGCCGGCATATCGGTCTCTCTAAGGGTGTTGAGCAATTCAGCTATCAATCCAAAGTCCTGATACAGCGGAACCGTCATTCTGACGTTAGCTGCTGGGCTTCAATTGCCCGTTCGCTCGCGTGTTGAACCGCCCCTTAGGAAGAGGCATCAGCTTTCAGCCGTCGCCATATCTCTTCAAGATAGACTCGATAGTGTTGTTGATCGACAAAGCCAACGCGCGCGCCTCCGTGAAACCAAACAGCCTCCAATTCCTTATCGCTGTGGTCCCCAGTCAAGAGTTCAGCGAGAAAATCCCTGACGATCCGCTTTTCCTCGTCACTGAGATGTCCGATCGCGTACGAGATGTCGTCTGAGCCTTCCGGGATATCTTCCTCGAGTTCTAGGTCAAACCAACAACACATGTTCCAAAATGCATCTGGTACAATCATGGCAAGTTCCTTAGCTCCGACTAGTTCGGTGTTTACGGGTTCATCGGAAATGCGGATCGTACCTTGTAACCTTTATCTGCTTTTCGATCGCCGTGTATGATAACCCGTACGCCGAATGTCGGTCGGATGACAGGATCAGAAATACCTGACGCCAAATAAGCTTCCCTACCGGTGCGATATCCGAAGATTCGCTCGAGCGTTGCCCCTGGTAGCTTTCCCTCGGCGACTGCATCCACCAGGTCCTTGTTGGCCTCCAAGACGCGGTTGACGAAATCGTTTGCCGACTCCTTAGAATCGAACGAGCCAAGCGCCGGCTGATATCTAACAACGCGCACAACGGCCGTTCGTGTCGTCGTTCGTTCTTTCTCAATTGCCGCGAGCAACTCGTCGTTACTCTTGCCCACATGCCGCTCAATTGTATGCCCGTAATCTTCTTCATCGTTCAGTTTGACGATATAGCGATCGCGATTCTCATTTTGTGCTGTTCTAAACCTCGGCGCAACGGCTGAACTATCGGCCGAATCATTGCTTCCATTCCAGTCGCTGCCTCCACCGACCCCGTCGCTCGTCCATTGCCCGGCGCCGGAATTTCCCGCCGGGACGCGCGGCTGATCCGGCCGATAGCGCCGCTCCAGCGCGATATCGCGTTTGGCGAAGAGCGCCTCTTTCGGCGCCGGGCCATAGCCCACCGCCTCGCGCTGCTCGTCGAGCGTGAGGAAGGCGGCCTTGCCGACGCGCTCCCATTCGCTCGCCCGCTCGCTCGCCGGCGCCTCCAGCCGGTCGGCGTTATAGTCGAGGCGAAAGGGGCCGAAGCC
>CAZCJY010000360.1:0-2453 GCA_964498975.1 uncultured Methylocystis sp. | reverse complement strand
GCTTCGCTTCGCTCGCAATGACGGCTGGGCAGAAAGGAAAGCGTGATGCGCGCGATTGTGAAGAAATGGGGAAACTCCGCCGCCGTGCGCGTGCCGGCCGCGGTAATGGAGGAAGCGCGGCTCGAAATCGACCAGCCGGTCGACGTTCGCGTCGAGAATGGGCGCGTCGTCATCGAGCCGCTTGCAACGCCGGAGTTCACGCTCGACGCGCTGCTTGCTGGCGTCACGCGCGAGAATTTGCATGAAGAGGAAAGCTTCGGATCGCCGGTCGGCCGCGAGGCGCTTTAGTCGATAGATGACGCGACGACGACGCGTGTCATTCCCGACAGGCCGCAGGCCTGATCGGGAATCCAGGGCGGCTGCAAGCATTCTGGGTTTGCTCCTGGATTCCCGATCGCGCTACGCGCGCCGGGAATGACATTCGGGCGAAATGGAAATCGTGAATGGCTTACGTTCCCGAGCGCGGCGACATCGTCTGGCTCAGTTTCGATCCGCAGGCGGGACATGAACAGAAAGGCCATCGCCCGGCGCTGGTGCTGAGCCCGAAGTCCTATAACGGCAAGACCGGGCTGATGCTGTGCTGCCCGATGACGACGAAGATCAAGGGCTATCCCTTCGAGGTCCTGCTCGCCGACGCGAAACCTTCCGCCGCGCTGGCCGATCAGGTCAAGAGCCTCGACTGGCGCGCGCGCAAGGCAAAGAAAAAAGGCGCAGCGACGAAAGCGGAAGTGGCGGCGGTGCTGGCGAAGGCGCGGGCGTTGTTGGGGGCGTGAACGAGCGCGCCTTTCGTAACAAACGTTAGAAGCGTAAATTGTTACATGTCTTGCCTGAGCTACTCCAGCCGCCAATACAATAGGCTCTGACCTCAAGCAATCTGCATGCTCTTCGCGTGGAAAATGATGGCACCTCTATATGTCGACCGAAAACCAGCACTGGGTCCCCAAACTTTTGATAAAAAATTTTGCGGACTCTGACGGCCGCGTCTTCTGTTTGAATATTCAGACGGGCGCAGTAACTAAGCCACCGCCTAAGCATGCGGCAGCAGCGATGGGCTTTAATGATTTTGTTGTGAACGGCAAAGCTATCTCGTACGAAGATCAACTCGAAAAGATTGAAACAGCCGCCGCGCCCATTCTGAAGCAGATTATCACCTCGCGCTCGGTTGCCGGTCTAACGACGGAGCAACGAGGTCGAGTCGCGGACTTTATCGCGGCTCAGAGCTTCCGGACAAAGGCATTTCATGAGGGCCTAGGGCTACAATCTTCTCGTCAAGCGTTTGGCCCACTTTTCGCGCAACTTTGGCGAAGCGCGTTCCTGCTATCAGCTGAAATCATACGACGCAAATGGCTTACTCTCTCCATCGAACATGAGGATGTATTCTATTTAGGTGATCACCCAGTCGTACTTCAGCACACAGAAGCTCCAGCGTCTCCTATGGAGCTCGGATTTGACATTAAGGGAGTGGAAGCGTTTCTCCCGCTTTCTCCCAAAAGCGCATTGTATATGCCGTGCCTATCGACAAGTAGAGAGATCATTTCGGGGTATGAAAATGCGCTTCGAATGTCCCAACTTATCGAATGGGCGAAACGACAAGGAACAAGCTCCCCGCTTGATGACAAACAAGCTCTGGACCTCGCGGAAAGGGTCAGAAAAAACTCAGCGCAGCTATACGCAGCTCTGACCACAGGCTCTGCCCTAATCGCCGAGCCTGCAAACGTCGAGAATTTGAATTATCTGCAGTGCATGTATGCATCTTCAACGATCTATTCCAATTGCCGCGATTTTGTATTTGCGCAAATGGTTCTGGCAAGATCGCCACAGTACCGAAATGCCGTCAGAGTGCGACTAGCTGCGTTCGGTGAATCACCTGGCTCTGCTGCCCCAAAGTAGCCCCTCCTAGGAATCAACCATTTGGGGAGCTTCCGTCCCTGCGCTTAAGCCAACCCCTCCAAAAACCCTACCAGATCATCCGTCACGAAATCCACATGCGGCTCGTCGCCGCTCGCGACTTCCCACGCCTCGCGCTCCGGGCCTTCGTCATGGGGCGGGAGCACCAGCACCGTCGTCATGCCGCGCGCATGCGGCACGATGAGATTGCGGTCGATGTCCTCGAAGATCGCGGCGCGTTTGGGATCGATCTTCAACTTGTCGAAGAAGCGCGCATAGGCGCCTTCGTCGGGCTTCGCTATGAAATCCGCGGCGATGATGTCGAAGATGTCTTCAAAGAGATGATCGATCCCGAGCTGCTTCGCCGTTTCGATCGCATGATGGCGCGAGCCATTGGTGAGAACGAGCTTGCGGCCAGGAAGCGCGGCGATGGCTTCCGCGAGCGAATGATTATGCGCAAGCGATGAGCGGTCGATGTCGTGGACGTAGGAAAGATACGTCTCGGCGTCGACGCCATGCTCGGTCATCAGCCCGCGCAGCGTCGTGCCGTAGCGCTGATAATAATG
>CAZCJY010000359.1:0-2470 GCA_964498975.1 uncultured Methylocystis sp. | reverse complement strand
CCGAAATCGATTCATGCGTATGGGCGTGATAAAGATGGATGGTGCGCGTGTCGCCATTAGCGACCGCCGTCTCCGTCATCTTCGGCGCAAGCGTCGCCAAGCACAGCGTAATGAGACGAAGGGCCGTCGAGAGCGACGCGGAGTATCGGGAGGCGCTGGGGCGAGGCGTCTTCAATAGGTCGCTTCCCGTCTCGCTTGGAGCGCGCGTCTCAACCGACGCCGGCCCGAGAATTGTTTCTTGCCTTTGGCCCGACTGGCGCCGAGCGGCGGCCCCGCGCCGGTGAAGCGCAGAGCCTTAGCGGAAAAATTTGATCGCAACTGCGCGGCATAGCCGCGCCTTGCCCCTTCAGCAGCTGTCGCCGCCCGGAATCCCCGCCAATTGCGACGCTATGGTAACATCGTGGCGAAATATTGCTCAAGCTTCGCCATGCGAAGACCTAATTGGCCGCCATGGCGCGCGTGAATTGCCGTTCCAGGATCGGTTGGGCGCCGTTGATGAGTTGCTGATAGGCGGGCGTCGCCGCCGCGACCTCTTGTGCGGCGAAGGCCTCCGACGGCGGCCGCCGCGGCGGCAGCGGCGCGATCGCGGGAAGAACGCTCGCAGCGCCATCCTTCCCCTGCTGCAGATCGATGAGGGATTGCCGATCGGCGACCGCCACGCGGATCGGCGCCGCCGTCTGGCCTGCCGTTCCGGTGAGCGCGCTCGCCACGGCGGTTTGGACCTTGTGGGCGATGTCCCCGAAAGGAGCGAGGCTGGAATCGCTATTCGTCCTCGCGCTCGCGACGCTCGTCGAGGGCGCACGCTGCTTGCGACTCGCGATCATGATGGAATTGTCGCCTTCGCAATTGCGCATGCCGAGCGCGATAAGCTCCGTGCCGGTCAGGACGCGATATTCGCGCGTCAGATAGCCGAGACGCGCCTGCACGGCGGTCGGATAGGAGGAGAAGAGACGCGACGAGACGCCGAGGTCGGTCTCGCGGTTGATGGCGTTGTAGGCCTGATGGAATTTGACCTTCGCGTCCGGATAGACGCAGACGTTGGGCAGGCTCAAAGCCAGCGTGCAGGCCGAGCGGCATTCATGCAGCCGAACCTCGCGGTTCTCGCGACGATATTGTTCGGTCCGCGCTTCATAATCGCTGACGAGACCGCCGACGTCCCTGTAGACGACAACGGGCGCCGGCATTGGCGGCGGCGACAAATAGCCCAAGACGCACCTCTACGCATTTGCGGGCTCACGCTTCAGCAAATGTTCACCATGCCGCCGTGAACATTACCTTAAGGAGCAAAATCAGCCCCTTATGCCAACGCGAAGCCCCGGCGCCGGCCTTTCTTGCAGAACATTGCGGCGAAAATGGAATAGAGCGGCGGGTCGCCCGCCAGTTTTTAAAGACATTTCGCCCGTGGGCTCGACAATGGCCGATGTTTCGACAAGCCGGCGGAAGTTTTGCTTATGCAAATGATGGCCGGCGATCGCCTCTACTGTGCGTTGCAGTTCGGTGAGCGTAAACGCTGGCGCCATCAACTCGAAAATCACCGGCCGATATTTCATTTTGGCGCGCAGCCGTCCCATGGCCGTGGCCAGAATGCGGCGATGGTCGTGGCGCATCGGCGCGCCGAGCGGCGCCAGAGGCGCTCGCCGCGCCGCCGCCTCTCTCCCGTCGCGCAAGGCTTCTTCGAGAAGGCCCGCCTCGTAGAGCAATTCGTAGCGCTCGAGAACATTCTCCTCGTTGAAGGCGCGGCCCTTGCCGCCGAAAAGCAGATTGACCCGCACCTTGCGGGACAGGCCGGAAGCCGAGGCGGCGTCTGGCGCTTCCGCGATCCAGGCCACGAGGCCCGGCGCGATCGTCTCCTCGATGATCGGCGGCGGCCCTTCGCGCCAATCCTCCCAAGGAAAGAAGTCATGCCAGCTGCGCCAGGCGCCGGGGCGCAACCCCGCGTTCTCCCCAATGCGGGTCAGCGCGAGATAGCCGACCGAGACGACATGGGGGTCGCGGTCGCCGGCGCGGGCGTGTCGGCCGCGGTCGCCGAAAGTATAAAGCTGCTCGACATAGCCGAGCGGCGCGCCGGTCTGCTCGGCGACCCATGCGCGCAGGCCGATTTCGAAGGTGCGGTGGCGGATCGGATCGAAAGGTCCGGAAGGCAAGGCGGCGACGGCGCCACGCTCGTCCGAGCGCGTCGTGAGGATCAGAGGCTCGTCGTCGCGCACGGCGACGATCGCCGCCGTGAGGCCGATTTCGACCGGCGGAGAAAGCGCATCCGGCCCGTCGCCGCTCTTACGCGTCAGGCGAATTCGAGCGCGAAAGGCGCTCCCTCATAGCAATCCGCGCCGCGTCCGATCGCGGCGATCGCCTCGCTCATGCGGCCGTCGCGGCCGAGCCTTTCGTCGGCGAGCGCCACGAGGCGCCGGTTCGGCGTCGCCGTCGGCGAAACGCGGCGCAGTTCGCGCGCCAGCTCCATTTCGCAGCGATG
>CAZCJY010000358.1:0-2478 GCA_964498975.1 uncultured Methylocystis sp. | reverse complement strand
CTCGCCGCCTGCGTCGCTATCGCCACAGGAGCCGCCGCCTTATATCTCGGAGCGCCCAATCAGCGCTGGCTCTCGCGACCTCTGCAGGCGCGGCCGAGCCGCATCGCCGGCGCGGCGCTGCTGCTTCTCAGCGTTTTTCTGTGGAGTCAGGCGGCTCAGCTCTCAACCGCCATTTTCGCCACGCTGACCTTGATCATGCTTCTCTTCATCGTTTTTCCGTGCCTGGGGGCGCTACGAACCGTCATCAGGAACGCGCCATGATTCAGATACGACGCGATTGGGTCAGCAAGACATCGGCCGGCGCGATTTTGGGCTTGAGCCTCGCGATCGCGCTTGCAGGGCTTTTTGCGTGGTTAAGTCCCGGCGGATTGGAGACTCCAAATAAATTTCAGCTCGTGATGTGGCTTGTCGCGCCGATCTGGCTCATGACGCTGAGTCTTTGCTTTCTCTTCGCGAGCGGAAAGCGCGCTTGGCTCTGGCTGGGCGGCGTAAATCTTATGGCCTACGCCGGCCTGTTCGCCTGTCGCCATTTCCTTCGCTAATCGGGGCAACGCACGATGCGCAGCGACGTTGTTCGACTCTATAAGGTCGTCCATACGTGGACCGGCATCACCGCCGGCATGCTTCTGTTCATTGCCTTTTACGCCGGATCGATCACGGTGTTCGCCGAGCCGCTCGCTCGCTGGGCGTCGGCGTCCAGTCCAGCGCATCTCACTGCGCTTGAGCAGTCCGACGCGTTGATCCAGCGCACGCTGGCGGCGCGACCCGACTCCGCCAAGGAATTCACGCTTCATTTGGGAGATACCGAGGATTTGTCGGCGCGTCTGACGTGGCGGAAGAGTCGTGACGACAAGACGCCCTGGTCGGCCGATTTGACGTCGGAAGGCGCTTTGCGCCTGGCGCAATTGCATCCCTCCGAGCTTTCTGACTTCGTTGACAAGATTCATCGGACCGCTGGCATCCCGGGCGCCAATGACATCGGCGAGACAATCATGGGCGTTGTGAGCGCCATCTATGCCGTCGCGCTCGTCTCGGGACTGATTGTCGTTCTGCCTTCGCTGATTAAGGATCTATTCGCGCTGCGTATCGGCGCGAATCTCAAGCGCATGTGGCTCGATGCGCATAATGTCGTCGGCGTCGTCAGCCTGCCGTTCCACATCGTCATCGCATTAACCGCCGTCGCCTTCTGCCTGCACGACCAGCTATACGACGCGCTCGACTATGTCGTTTATGACGGCCGTCTGAAATCGGTTATGGCTGCGAGCAATCCGTTCAACGCCATCAAGAAGGACGAACGACCGGCACCCATGCTGCCGGTCAACGCGCTTCTCGATCGGGTGAAAACCGCGTCGCCGAGCTTCGTCCCGGTCGAGATGCGTTACCGAAACGCTGGGCTTCGTGGGGCGTCGGTTCAGATTTGGGGATATGATCCCGGCTATATGACACGAGGCGATGGGTTTGCGGTTCTCAGTCCCGTCACCGGCGAGATCGTGAACGGTGATTATTTTCCAGGCCGGCAGGGCGCCTGGACCGCATCGGTTTCAACTTTTTTCGCCTTGCATTTCGCCACCTTCGGCGGCGATATCGTACGCGTCTGTTATTTTCTTCTCGGTCTTGCGGGCGCCTTTCTCTTTTATTCCGGCAATCTGCTCTGGATTGAATCCCGCCGGCGAACCGAACGAAAGAATGGCGGGCCTGTCAGCCAGAAGAAATCGACGCGTCTGATGGCCGCGGCCACGATCGGCGTTTGTATGGGCGCGGTCTGTGCGATTTCCATCACCATCGTCGTCGGGAAATGGCTGAATGGACATGTCGCGGACATCGACGCTTGGCACAACGGCGTCTACTACTCCGTTTTCCTTACGAGCGTCGTCTGGTCCTTCATCCGGGGAGCGCCCGCGGCTGGAGTCGAGCTCCTTTGGCTTGCCGCCCTCTCCACTGCTGCGATCCCTCTCACGACGGTAACGAACTGGGCCGTTCCGGCGCTCGGGATGCGGGCATCGGCGAGCATGGCCGCCGTCGGCGTCGACCTCGTCGCGCTTTGCGCCGCCTTATGCTTCGTCTGGATGGCGCGGGCCACCGCCCGTCGCGTGGAATATGGACCGGCCGACAGCGTGTGGGCCGCGTCGCATCGGCAATTGGGAGAGGCGGCTCGATGACGACGTCTTGCCAGCAATTATTGAAAAAGCGCTTCGGCGACGACGTGGGAGCCGACCGTTGGTGGCGTCGAGTGGCCATCGAAGGCTGTCCGATCGTCTCGGCGATAGGGAGGGATCGCGCGCGTGTCTTGTTCCTGTGGCGCGACCCCGAAGGCGACGCGACGAGCTCAACGACGCGACGCGTCTATATCGATATTTGCTCCGTCACGGATCATCATAACGGCGAGCCCGCCTCTCTAGAGCGAATCGCCGGAACGGATGTCTGGCATTGGTCCTTTGAGGTAGAGGCTGATTGGCGCGGAAGCTATGGCTTCATTCC
>CAZCJY010000357.1:0-2486 GCA_964498975.1 uncultured Methylocystis sp. | reverse complement strand
GCGATGAGCGGCGCGACCTGTTGTCGCAACAAATCCAACGATTTCGCAGTGCGCAACGCTGTCATCATCGCTCCGATGGACGCGGCCTTCGCCGATCCGATTTTGGACTATCAGGAAAGCAAGGCGCGCGCGGGGAGGCGCCACGCGATTCCCTTGTTGCCTAGCAAATGGACTCGAACTGTCAAGTTCGACGGCGCCCGCGCGGCGCCCAAACGCAAGCTTCTCCGCCGCGACGATTTGTCTGAGAAATTTGGCGCTGCAACAATTGCGCGGGACGATGGTTTGTGATTGAACCGGCCGACTACCGAGCGGGGCGGCTTTCGGGCAGGCTGCGCGCGGAAATCACAAAAAGAACAAGGACTGGCTGGCTAAAGGCGCGAAAGGCGACTTTCATGGTTTTCGGCAAACGACACATGCGGACATGCGGCGCGCTTGCGGCCGCGATCGCCATACCGGCGATTCTGTGGGCCGGCTTCGCTTTCGCACAAGTCGAAGGGCAACCTACGCCGGGAGGCCTCGGGCTTCCCAATATGGTGACGCCCGTCGGACACGAAACCCAGCAGTTCTACAACCTGGTGCTGATGCCGATTATTTCGTTCATCGCGCTTTTCGTGCTCGGCCTGCTAATTTACGTGAGCTACCGCTTCAACGAGCAGGCCAATCCGATCGCCTCCAAGCTCACGCACAATACGCCGCTGGAGATCGTCTGGACGCTCATTCCGGTCCTGATCCTGCTGGTCATCTCCGTTCCGTCGCTGCGTCTGCTGTCGCATCAGGTCGAGGTGCCGGAAGCCAGCGTCACTATCAAGGTCACGGGCAATCAGTGGTATTGGTCATACAAATATCCCGAGGATCAGGGCGGCGGCTTTGGTTTCGATCAGATGATGATACCGGAGTCCGACCTCAAGCCGGGAGACCTTCGACTGTTGGCTGTGGACAATGAAGCCGTGGTGCCGGTAAACGAGGTGGTGGCGGTCCAGTTGACCTCGGCCGACGTCATCCACGCCTTCGGCATTCCGTCCTTCGGCGTGCGCATGGACGCGATCCCGGGACGCTTGAATCAGACCTGGTTCAAGATCGAGAAGGAAGGCGTCTATTACGGTCAGTGCTTCTTCATCTGCGGCAAGGATCACGCCTATATGCCGATCGTGATCCGCGCGGTCAGCCGCGAGAAATACAATGAATGGCTGGCCGAGGCGAAGCAGAAATTCGCCGGCGCCGATTCGCGGATCAAGATCGCCGCGGAAAGCCGCTGAACGGGACGCAACGGAACACACTAGTCTTCAAGGAACATGACGATGGCGAGTTCGACGATGGCTGGGGCGCATGATCATCCGAGGGGTCTGCGCCGTTTTCTCTTCTCCACCAACCACAAAGACATCGGCACGCTTTACATCATCGTCGGCGCGATCGGCGGCGTCATCGGCTTCCTGTTGTCGCTCGCGATGCGGCTCGAACTCGCGCAGCCCGGCATTCAGATTTTTCCGGCGCTTGCGGAACTGCTTCACGGCGCCGATCCCGCCATGGCGCTCGACTCGGGCAAAAATCTCTACAATGTGTTCATCACGGTGCATGGCGTGCTCATGATCTTCTTCATGGCCATGCCCATCCTGATCGGCGGCTTCGGCAACTGGTTCGTGCCGATCATGATCGGCGCGCCGGACATGGCCTTCCCGCGGCTCAATAATATTTCGTTCTGGCTGCTCGTTTCCTCACTGGTCCTCGCCGTCATTTCGATGTTCGTCGAAGGCGCGCCGGGCATGAAGGGCTTTGGCGGCGGCTGGACGTTCTATCCGCCGCTGTCGTCGAATACGGGGACGCCCGGTCCGGCGATGGATTTCGTGATCCTGGCGCTGCATCTCGCCGGCGCATCGTCGATCCTCGGCGCGATCAACTTCATCACGACGATCTTCAACATGCGCGCGCCGGGCATGACGCTGCATAAGATGCCGCTTTTCGTGTGGTCTGTTCTTGTCACCGCCTTCCTGCTGATCCTGGTTTTGCCAGTGCTCGCGGGCTGCGTCACCATGCTGCTCACCGACCGCAATTTCGGCACGATGTTCTACGACCCGGCCGGGGGCGGCGATCCGCTGCTGTTCCAGCATCTGCTGTGGTTCTTCGGTCACCCGGAAGTCTACATCATCATCCTGCCGGGCTTCGGCATCATCAGCCAGATCGTCGCGACCTTCTCGAAAAAGCCGGTGTTCGGCTATCTCGGCATGGTCTACGCCATGGTCAGCATCGGCGTGCTGGGCAGCATCGTGTGGGCGCACCACATGTATACGGTCGGCATGTCGCTCAATGCGCAGCGCTACTTCATGCTTTCGACGATGGTGATTGCGGTGCCGACCGGCATCAAGATCTTCTCTTGGATCGCGACGATGTGGGGCGGGTCGATCTCCTTCCGCGCGCCGATGGTCTGGGCGATCGGCTTCATCTTCGTGTTCACGATGGGCGGCATCACCGGCGTCGTGCTCGCCAACGCC
>CAZCJY010000356.1:0-2504 GCA_964498975.1 uncultured Methylocystis sp. | reverse complement strand
CGAAGTTTCTCACCGCGACGACATGGCCGAGAAGAACTCCCGCGCGCGTCTCGGCGCGAAGCCCGACAAGATCGGCGAGATAGAATTCATCCTCTTCCGGTGGGGGGAGCTTTTCGCGCGGCAAATAGAGTTCGATCCCATTCAGCGCCTCGGCGCCGGCGCGGTCGGTGACGCCCACAACGCGCGCGACCAGCATATCCTTGCCCTGCGGGCGGACCGAGAGCAGCGTGAACTGGCGCGCGCCGCTCTTATCCGTGAGCGGAGCGTAGGAGGCGATCGCCTGCGGCTCGGCGGTGAAGCTTTGCAGCCGCACTTCGCCGCGCACGCCATGCGCCGCGCCGAAGCGCCCGAGGAGGACGAGGCGAGTCACCACGCGATAATCCTCTCCCTTTGGGAGAGGGTGGCCCGGCGCAGCCGGGCCGGGTGAGGGGCAATGGCCTTATATCGTCGTTGAGAAAATCGGCGGTCGCGCATTTTTTCGCACAAGCCTTCAGGGGAGAGGCAACAGCCCCTCACCCGTCCGCCTTCGGCGGCCACCCTCTCCCCAAGGGAGAGGGTTACGCGAACCGATCGTCGCACCTGAAAGCCCCACTTACGCGGCCGGCGCTTCCGCGGCGGGGGCTCCGGCGGCCTCGGCCGCGGCGGCGGCGCGCTCCTGCGCCTTTTTCTTCGGCTGGGCCTTCTGCGGATTATTGCGCGGCTCGCGTTTGCCGACGCCGACGCTCTCCAGCAGGCGCGCGACGCGGTCGGTCGGCAGCGCCCCCTTGGCGATCCAGGCCTGCGCCTTCTCGACGTCGAGCGTCAGCCGATCGGCGGCGTCCTTGGCCTTGAGCGGATCGAAGTAGCCGATCTTCTCGATGTAGCGGCCGTCGCGCGGCGAGCGCGAATCGGCGATGACGACGCGATAGAAAGGGCGCTTCTTAGCGCCGCCCCGGGCGAGACGAATTTTAAGCGACATGTTTCATTTCCTATGTTGTTGGCGCGCCTTGGCGATCGGCGGTAGGCAACCTGACCGCCGACCGCCCTATTTCTTTTTTCCGAACGGATTGAGTCCGCCCAGCATTCCTGATCCGAGCCCCGGAAGGCTCGGCTTCTTGGCCAGAAGATCGAGGGGCGGCGCGGACGGAAGGCCGCCGCCGGGACCTGCCGGCGGCGGACCGCCAAGCTTCTCCTGCAGCTTCGCCAGCTCCTCGGGCGAGGGCGCTTGCATGCCGGGGCCGAGCCCCATCATCTGCGCCGCCTTGCCCATCAGCCCGCCGCGCTTGCCGCCGCCGAAGGATTTCATCAGATCGGCCATCTGCCGATGCTGCTTGAGGAGCTTGTTGACGTCCTCGACCCTCGCGCCGGCGCCGGCGGCGATGCGCTTCTTGCGCGAGGCCTTGAGCAGGTCGGGATTGCGCCGTTCCTTCGGAGTCATGGAGAGAATGATGGCGCGCTGGCGCTTGACCATCCTGTCGTCGAATCCGGAGGACGCGATCTGATCCTTCATTTTGGCGACGCCGGGCAGAAGCCCCATGATGCCCCCTAAACCGCCGATCTTTTCGACCTGGGCGAGCTGATCGCAAAGGTCCTGCAGATCGAACTTGCCCTTGGCCATGCGCTCGGCGGCCTTGCGGGCCTGTTCGGCGTCGATGGCCGCGGCGGCCTTCTCGACCAGCGCGACGATGTCGCCCATGCCGAGGATGCGGTTGGCGATGCGCGTCGGCGAGAATTCGTCGAGCGCGTCCATCTTTTCACCGACGCCGATGAGCTTGATCGGCTTGCCGGTGACATAGCGCATGGAGAGCGCCGCGCCGCCGCGGCCGTCGCCGTCCATACGCGTCAATACAATGCCGGTAAGGCCGACCCGCTCATCGAAATTCTTGGCGAGATTGACCGCGTCCTGACCGGTCAGCGCGTCGGCGACGAGCAGGATTTCATGCGGTTTGGCAGCGGATCTGATGTCCGCCATCTCCTGCATCAGCGGCTCGTCTATATGCGTACGTCCGGCGGTGTCGAGCAGCACGACGTCATAGCCCTGCAGCCGCGCCGCCTCCATCGCGCGTTTGGTGATCTGGATCGGCGTCTGGCCCGCGACGATCGGCAGCGTGTCGACCTCGACCTGGCGCCCGAGCACGGCGAGCTGTTCCTGGGCCGCCGGCCGCTTCACGTCGAGCGAGGCCATCAACGCGCGCTTGCCGTGGCGCTCCTTCAAGCGCTTGGCGATCTTGGCCGTGGTCGTGGTTTTGCCCGCGCCTTGCAGGCCGACCATCATGATGGCGACTGGCGGCGCCGCGGCGAGATCGATCGGCTGCGCGTCCTGGCCGAGCGTCTCGATCAGCACGTCATTGACGATCTTGACGACCATCTGGCCGGGCGTGACCGATTTGATGACGCCGGCGCCCACGGCGCGGTCGCGCACCTTGTCGGTGAAGGAGCGCACCACGTCCAGCGCGACATCGGCCTCGAGCAGCGCGCGGCGGATTTCGCGCAGGGCCTCATTGACGTCGGCCTCTGAAAGCGAG
>CAZCJY010000355.1:0-2506 GCA_964498975.1 uncultured Methylocystis sp. | reverse complement strand
CGATAGCCCTCGACGCGCTGCGTGGAGAGCTTGATGTCGCGGCCCTGCGCCGCCATCGCCGCGAGCGTGAAGCGTAGCGCATCGGCGCCATATTCGTCGATGAGATGCAGCGGGTCGATGACATTGCCCTTCGACTTCGACATCTTCGCGCCCTTCTCGTCGCGGACGAGGGCGTGGATATAGACGTCGCGGAAGGGAACCTCTTTCTTGAAGTGCAGGCCCATCATCATCATGCGGGCGACCCAGAAGAAGATGATGTCGAAGCCGGTGACGAGGGCATTGGTCGGATAGTAGCGCGCGAGCTCGGGCGTCTCCTCCGGCCAGCCGAGAGTCGAGAAGGGCCAGAGCGCGGAGGAGAACCAGGTGTCGAGCACGTCTTCGTCGCGCGTCAGCGTCGCGCCTTCTCCGCGCTTGGCGCGCGCGGCGGCGAACGCCGCTTCCTCCGTCTCTTCGACATAGACATTGCCGTCTTCATCATACCAGGCCGGAATGCGATGGCCCCACCAGAGCTGGCGCGAAATGCACCAGGGCTGGATGTTCTCCAGCCAGTCGAAATAGGTCTTCTCCCAATTCTTCGGGACGAAATTCGTGCGCCCGTCGCGCACGGCCTTGAGCGCCGGCTGCGCCAAAGTCTTTGCGTCGACATACCACTGATCTGTAAGGCGCGGCTCCAGCACCGCGTGTGAGCGGTCGCCATGCGGGACCATGTGCTTGTGATCGTCTATGCCGTCGAGGAGCTCGCGCTCTTCCATCATGTCGACGACGCGCTTGCGCGCCGCGAAGCGATCGAGCCCATCGAGCACGGAAACCGTCGTCGCAAGCTCTGGCGAAGGTTCGACGCCTTCGTGAAATTCGGGGTTGGCTTTAAGCGTCATCTGCGCCTGCGGGTCTAGCACGTTCACCACGCGCAGCCCGTGCCGCTTGCCGACTTCGAAATCGTTAAAGTCATGCGCGGGCGTGATCTTCACCGCGCCCGTGCCCTTTTCGGGGTCCGAGTATTCGTCAGCGACAATGGGTATGAAGCGACCAACGAGCGGCAGGTGCAGTCTCTTGCCAACGAGGGCCTTGTAGCGTTCATCCTCGGGATGTACGGCCACTGCCGTATCGCCGAGCATCGTCTCGGGGCGCGTCGTGGCGACGACGATAAACTCTCCGGTCTCTTCGCCCGCGTCGTCGACGATCGGATATTTGAATCGCCACAAATGGCCCTTCACTTCGACCTGTACGACTTCAAGATCGGAGATCGCCGTGTGCAGCACGGGATCCCAATTAACGAGGCGCTTGTCCTTGTAGAGCAGGCCATCGCGATAGAGTTGCACGAAGACTTTAACGACCGCGCGCGATAGGCCTTCATCCAGCGTGAAGCGCTCGCGCGACCAGTCGCAACTGGCGCCGATCCGTTTCAACTGCTCGACGATCTTGCCGCCCGATTCCGCCTTCCATTCCCACACGCGCTCGACGAATTTCTCGCGGCCCAAAGCGCGGCGATGTTCCTGGCGCTCCATGAGCTGGCGCTCGACGACCATTTGCGTCGCGATGCCGGCGTGGTCCGTGCCGGGCTGCCACAGCACGTCGTCGCCCTTCATGCGGCGGTAGCGCACGAGAATGTCCTGCAGCGTATTGTTGAGCGCATGGCCCATATGCAGGCTGCCGGTGACGTTGGGCGGCGGAATGACGATGGAATAGGGGGCGGCCCCGGCGCGTTCGGGACGCCCGGCGCGAAAGGCTTGCGCCTCTTCCCACAGAGCGCGGATGCGCGATTCAATCGAGGCGGGATCGAAGGTTTTTTCCATGGAAGGGCAGGGCGCAACCCTCTCCCAGGGGGGAGAGGGTGGCTGCGGAGCAGCCGGGTGAGGGGAAAGACGTTGGCCGCTTTGTGTCGGCCGAACGCTCTAAAGATTACGACAACAAGGCGAGAAGAAAACCCCTCACCCGGCCGCCTTCGGCGTCCACCCTCTCCCCAGGGGAGAGGGTGAGCGCGCTACATCAAGCCAGCGCCTTCAGCGCGCTTTTGCCGGCGTAGATCGCCGCGTCGCCGAGCTCCTCCTCGATGCGGATGAGCTGGTTATACTTTGCGGTGCGGTCGGAGCGCGCGAGCGAACCGGTTTTGATCTGGCCGCTGTTCGTCGCGACGACGAGATCGGCGATCGTCGAATCTTCCGTCTCGCCGGAGCGATGCGAAAACACCGTTGTGTAGCCGGCGCGATGCGCGGTTTCGACAGACGCGAGCGTCTCGGTGAGCGTGCCGATCTGATTGACCTTCACCAGTAGCGAATTGGCGATCCCGCCTTCGATGCCGCGCGTCAGGCGCGTCACATTGGTGACGAAGAGATCGTCGCCGACGAGTTGCACTTTCTTGCCGATGGCGTCGGTGAGCTTCTTCCAGCCCTCCCAATCGTCCTCGGCCATGCCGTCCTCGATCGACACGATCGGATAGGCGCCGGCGAGCTTGGCGAGATAGTCGACCTGTTCGTCGATCGAGCGCGTCACGCCCTCGCCCTCGTAG
>CAZCJY010000354.1:0-2538 GCA_964498975.1 uncultured Methylocystis sp. | reverse complement strand
TCGTCTTCAAGAAATACGATCCCGTCGCGCGCAAGCACGTGGAATTCAAGGAAACCAAGATCAAGTAGCGGTAAGGGGCCGGGCTGCGTTACGCGGCCGGCCTACGCGCTTCCTCAAGCACAACCAAAAGTTGAGTTTTGGAGAGCCCCTTCGACGCTAAGGCGGGCGCCTTGTCGGCGGGGAGGAAGGCGGCCGACTGACGATGGCTTCAAGGAGGCCACTCCAACCACCGCCAGCCGGCCAACCCCACGGACCCAGGAGATGCGGCGGACCTGAGCACTCCGCAGGGTATTCGAAGTTGTGCCGAATACGCATCGAACGCTTACGCACGCCCCGGGTCTTGTTCAGGCCCTTCGACGCCGCCAGACGCGCAACTCATTTGGCGACAGTCACGTTACTCCGGCTGCACAAAAATGCAACTATCTGATATGAATTTTCACAGATCGCGGCCATGGCAATTGCGTTGCGCCGCGGCGCCGATCGCCGGTAAACAACATCGCGCCCCGACGAACGACGGCGCCGGAGGAATAAATGGGACGTAGAGTTCACACTGTTCTCGGCTTGGCGTTATGCGTCTTCGCCGTTTTGACGCTCGCCGCCTGCAGTGACCATCTTCCCGGCGACGCCACGGGCGCCAAGGTCCTCAGAAATCTGCTCGAAAAGAATGGCGTCGCCGCCAAGCTCGTGTCCTTCAAGAAAGTGCAGGGCCGCGAGGTGAAGCGCGAAAATGTCGACGCCTATGAATTCATGTACCAGGCCGAGATTGAATTTCCAGACGGGCTCGACGCCAAATGCGCGGATGAGCGCGAGCGCGGAAAATGCGCATTCCTCGGCATCGACGCCGACAAGGTTTTCGCCAAGGGCGAGGTGCACACGAGCGAAGGCACGCTGCATTTCGTGAAAAGCGAAAAGGGCTGGATGGCCGAGGACAACAACGCCTACTAGTGCCGGCGCTCCCGCCCCTTATCCTCATTCCGGCGCGTCTCGGGTCGACGCGCCTGCCCGCCAAGGCGCTCGCCGAAATCGACGGCCGCCCGATGATTGTCCATGTGTGGGAACGCGCCCGCGCGGCGGGTCTCGGCCGCGTGGCCGTCGCGACCGACGCGCCCGAGATCGCCCGCGCCGTCGAGGCGGCCGGCGGCGAGGCGATCCTGACCCGCGGCGAGCATATTTGCGGAACCGACCGCATCGCCGAAGCGCTCAAGGCGCTCGATCCCGACGGGCGCCACGGCGCCATCGTGAATCTGCAGGGCGACCAGCCGTTCCTGCCCGCGGGCGCGCTGGCGGCGGCGCTCGCGCTGCTCGATGACCCCTCGGTCGACATCGGCACGCTGGCGACGCCGGCGCGTCCGGCGGAAGCCGACGATCCCAACGCCGTGAAGCTCGTCGGCGCGACGATCGCGCCCGGCCGGCTCCGCGCGCTCTATTTCACCCGGGCCCGCGCGCCCTATGGCGAGGGCCCGCGCCACAAACATATCGGCGTCTATGCGTTCCGCCGCGCGGCGCTCGCGCGCTTCGTCGCGCTCCCGCCCTCGCCGCTGGAGCTGCGCGAGAGGCTGGAGCAGTTGCGCGCGCTAGAGGCCGGGATGCGCATCGACGCGGCCCTGCTGGACAAAGCCGCCCCATCGGTGGATACCGAACGCGACCTCGTGGCGCTACGCGCCGCGGCGCGCGAGCAGGACCGACAGTGACGCAGCAGATCGCCTATCAGGGAGAGCCCGGCGCGAATTCAGACATCGCCTGCCGCGACGCCTATCCGCATCTTGCGCCCCTGCCCTGCGCGAGCTTCGAGGACGCCTTCGCCGCCGTGACGGAGGAGCGCGCCGCGCTCGCGATGATCCCGATCGAAAATTCGATCGCCGGCCGAGTCGCGGATATTCATCATTTCCTGCCGCATTCCGGACTGCATATCGTCGGCGAATATTTTCTCCCCATTCATTTTCACCTGATGGCCCCGAAGGGCGCGACGCGCGCTAGCCTAAAAAGCGTCTACAGCCATGTCCATGCGCTGGGACAATGCCGGCGCGTCATCCGCGAACTGGGCCTCGAGGCGCACACCGCGGGCGACACCGCCGGCGCCGCGCGCGAAATCGCGGAATGGGCGGACCCGACGAAGGCGGCGATCGCGCCGCGTCTCGCCGCCGAGATTTACGGTCTCGACGTGCTCGCCGAAAATGTCGAGGACGAGGCGCATAACACCACCCGCTTCGTCGTGCTTTCCAAGACGAAGCAATGGGCCGCGCAGAATGTCGCGCCGACCATGACGACCTTCATCTTCCGGGTGCGCAACGTTCCCGCGGCGCTCTACAAGGCGCTCGGCGGCTTCGCGACCAACGGCGTCAATATGACAAAGCTCGAGAGCTATATGGTCGACGGCGAATTCGCCGCGACGCGCTTCCTCGCCGACGTCGACGGCCACCCCGAACAGCCCGGCCTCGCCCGCGCGCTGGAGGAACTGGCTTTTTTCTCCAAGGAAGTGGAAATTCTCGGCGTCTATCCGGCGAGCGCGTTTCGCGTGACGAACATCAAGGCGTTCGA
>CAZCJY010000353.1:0-2538 GCA_964498975.1 uncultured Methylocystis sp. | reverse complement strand
TGCGACGCCGGCGTGATGACCGCGATGTAGCCGGCGATCGACAGCAGAGCGAGACCGAAAACGGATTCGCCCACCCCAACCTTTCCATACCAGGCGACATTGAATTCGCCCGCCGGGCGCCGGGTGATGTAGCGCGCGAGCAGGAGCGCGGCGAGCAGCACGGCGCACAGGAAGACCAACTTCAACGTCAGCAGGCGCCCATAGGGCGTCGCGAGCAAATTGGGAATGCTGCCGACATTCTCCCATGCGATGGCGAAGCCGCTGACCGCGACGAGCGCCATGGCGATCTTGGCGACGAGCGACCATCGCTCGGCGAGTTGCGCGGCGACTTCCGGCGGCTTTCCGCGCGCCATGAACATCCACCAGATAAGCCCAAGCAGGCCACCCAGCCAGGTCAGACCCGCAGCCGTATGCAGAAGGAAGCTCGCCTGCGTCCAGCGTGGCAGTCCATCGTCGATGGCATGGCCGGTGACCGACACGACGGCGACGACGATGACGCCGACCCAGAGCGTCACGCGATCAAGCAGATCCGAAGCGACGAACAGCCGTGCCACGGCGAGGCCGGCGAACAGAAAGGCGATGATCTGCGTCGCGATCCAGGCCTTGCCGACGCTCGTTCCGAGCGTGAATTCCCACACCGTGTCGAAGTCGACCGGACGATCGGCGGGAAAGATCGCGCGCGCGGTGACATAAAGAAGCGCGAAACCGAGAAAAGCGCGCAAAAGGGCGAGCGCCGCGACGGGCGCCTTGAAGCGCGCGCCGTCCTCGCCGATGAGACGCGGCAGCAACAGCAGGCCGACCGCGAGGGCCGAAGGCAGGCTCAGGAAGAACCGAATTGTCGCGAGAGACAGATACATTTCCGTTTCGCCCGATTTCTTCTGGCGCGAAGCGCCTTAAGCCGCGACGCGGATGCGCGCCGAAAGCGTCTTTGACGTTTCGTCCGGCGCGGAAAGCGCGCTTATTTTGGATCGACCGTGAACTCGTAGTTGCCTTCCACGATATGGCCGTCCGTCGAGAGCACGCGGTAGCGCACGACATATTTGCCGGGCGCGAGCTCAGGCGCATTCACCGACAATTCGCGAGGCTTGTCGGGCACGCCGATATTGCCTTCCGCCAGCATTTTTCCATCCGGGCTCTCGATGGTGATCTTCGAATAGGGTGGCTCGACGCCGCCGCCAAAACGCAGCTTCACGGTTTTCGGCGAGCCGACCACATGCTCCTTCGACGAGGGCGTAGCGTCCACCAGGAATGAATGCGCCAACGCCGACGACGCCGCGAAGGCAGCCGCAAAAGCGCCGGCCGCAACCAGCCTGAAACCCGTTGAAATGCGCGGGCGGGATGACGAACTGTTTACGGCGTGGGTCATAGCGTCTCCTCGGGAAGCCCAACCGCCTCCCTTTTTGGTTTTGAGATGTTTACGCGCCGCGCGGCGTTCAAGACGCGGCGACGTCGGGCGCATCCTTCTTCTTGCCGGAGGGGTGCGTGTGCTTCCAGTAGACGAAGACGACGCCGGCGATCAGTATCGCGCCAGCGATCTGCGGCACCCACGCCCACAGAGTTTCTCCGACCATGAACTTGAAATCCGACGTTTCCTGCGCGCCGTCGGGCCGGGTCAGCGTCACAAGGCCGATATAGTGGCCGTTGTTTTTGAAGTCATGTTCGATATTGAAAGTGCCCTTCGTGTATTTCGTCGCAGGACGATAAACTTCCGTCAGCGCCTCCAGGTCCGTATCTTTCGTGATCGGCGTCAGCGGATCGCGAATAATGCGAAGTTCGAGCGGCATGTCCCGGAAAGTAGGGTTCTCAATATCGAACACCAGAATCGTCCGGCCGGTGCTCGGTATCTCCGCGCAATATTCGCTGCGAGACCTGCCGGGTTGATAGGCCGTGATGTGAATCATGTCATAGCCGAACATGACCATGCACATGTTGCCCATCGTCATGGCTTCCGGCCCGGCGCCGCCTTCGGCGTGCGATTGCGGCGTAAAAGCCAGCGAGAGGAGCGCCCCCAAGGCGGCTGCGACGCTGCGCCAATTTCTCATTTCCATCCCTCGATCTTGTTTGAACCCACAGGTCGTCGCTCTTTTGGCGACCGTTTTAAACCGGCAGGTTTGTCTATAGCAGTTTTGGCTCTAGCCTCGCTTTCGTCTTTCCGTCGCTTGTAAGACGCAGCCGCGCGCTCTTGTTGTTTTGACAAATGCCGCGAAATGAAGCGAGCGAAAACGGCGCAGTCGATTTGCGTCGAAAAGACGCACCAATTGACTTCAGGCAAATAGAGATGAAAAGGCTGCCTCGGTTGACCGACGCGGCTGGGCCTGGTTGCAAGCGCAGCCTCTTCGGCAAAAGAATTCTTCGCGAAGATTGAGCGCGCGATACGATAGAAATATCCGTCTTTCGAGCTGTCCGCTTGCTTTGGATTAGCGCCGATTGCGCTCGCGTCATTCAAGCGGCGCTTTCGTTCAAATTAAAAGAGAACCCCCGGCTTTTTGGGCCGGGGGCTTTATTATAGCATTCGGTTCGTATCGCTTAGGGCATATC
>CAZCJY010000352.1:545-2560 GCA_964498975.1 uncultured Methylocystis sp. | reverse complement strand
ATCGCGTGCAACGCCTGCGGCTCCGCCGGTCGTCGTTGTGCGGCGCCTGGAGCGCGCCGCGCTACCTTAGATGACCGCGGCGCGAAGACTTCACCGATAATCGCCTTGGCGAGATCGGGGGGAGGCGCCACGGGAGCTATGGGCGAGGCGGGGACGCGGCTGGTTCAACCACCCGCCTGACGAGGGCGGGATGTCCTCGCAGAAGGGCCGTGTATCAAGGTTCTGCAGAAGCTCCCTAAGGGCGCTTCTCCTTCGCAGAAGCTTTCTCATGGTCATGTCGGGCTCTCCTTCTTCGTATTCGCAGATAGCGGACCTGAAGAACCGATGCCCAAGCGTCATTCCAACAACAAAATAAATCAAGAACTGTTCCGATTATTGTCGCCTCTTCATCGACGAATTTTGCCGGGCGTTGCTAATTTGTCGCTTACGCTTATGGCCGAATGACGCCGGCCATTCCCGTTAGGGCGTCTGCTCTGGGGGCGCGAGGGGTTTTTCAGGCTCAGCCGGCGAGGCTTCCTGTTCGTCGGTCTTTGGCCTGGCGTGCTTCGCCTGGCCGTCGCGATAGGCGACGAATCGCTCCGGCACAGTTTCCGTCCTGATGGGGCGTCCGCGCAATCTGGCAAGAAAGTCCAGCAGGGCCGTATAGGCGAGATCGAGCATAGAAGCAGTCCCCCTCTATAAATACAGTAGCGCGCTGCAGTGGAAAAATGCGACCGGGCTTGCGGGAACCGGACGGATAGGCATTGGACGCGAGACGCGCACGCACTCGCGCAGCATGATTAGATTGCTTCCATTTGACAAAATGAAGAATGCTTTTGTAATTGGAGCGCCTTCCTCGCGCCGTTCGGCCTGTTATTCTCGCGCCAAGTGCGGATTCATCTCCGCTTCCTGGTCATTCTTCGGAGTCGGCGGCCCTTTTCGCTTCGCCTACGAATTTCTGCATTTCGCCCAAGGCTTTCTGTGCAATGCCCGCAATGGCGAGTTCGGGAGACTGGGCGGCAAGACCGACCGCGAGCTTTGTCTGGCCCATCGCCTCATTGGCGTAGCCCCTCAACTGATCCGCCGAACCGGATTGAGCAAGGTCGTCGAGCGTAGCGCTCACAGCGCCTTTGACTTGATCAATCGCACACAGAGCATGTTCCTGAAGACCTTGAGCGGCGGCCTCGATCGGCTGCTTGGTCGAGTCGACGAGGGCGTCGATTCCCTGCTTGATCTCTTCAATCGCCTGGCCAACGGCCTCGGTTGCTGTTTCCGCGGTAGACATTTTGCTTTCATCCCTTCCGCGGCCCGCCACTAACTGAAGGCGCGGCGAGAGCCGTTATGCGACCTCGTCGACAAGAATCCGCGTGTCCGTAGTTAACCTCCAACGCTGGCGGCAAGTTCCATATGTTCCCAGTCAAACTTCGCAAGCGCCTCCAACCCGCCGGTTCGCCGATTTGGTTGGGGCAGGCCGCGCAATCTCGCGCCGCGCCGCGCCGTTGGCGTCGGCGGAGCAGGCGCGCTAAAATCCGTTGAGGCGCTCAAGCGCCAAAGAGAAGTTATAGAATAGTCTGACGCAGGAACGGTTCGGGGAGGAGCGATGCTACATGCTTTGATTGCGGATGCGCAGAAGCGGCTCAACCAGGCGCGGCGCGAGTTGAAATCCGCCGTGCTCGATTTCGACCTCTCTGATGAGAAGCTGCTGGAGATGCGCGCCGCCGCGCGCAAGGTCTATGACGAATTGAGCGAACTCGACCGTAAAATGCTGAAGAAGGGCTTTTTCGGCTTTCTGAAATTCTGGTGACCTCGAGCGCGGCGTCTCAACCTCTTTCGCAAGCCGGCGCGCGCCCCATAATTATTGGGAGCGCGCGGAGCCGTTCGCGCCGCAGGCTGAGAGGTCGCGAAATGATTAGCCCAGAGACGCCGCCCGGCGCGGAGGTCGTTTGCGTCGACGCAACCGCCGGCCCTTACGGACATTGCGTCGGCCTGGCGCGCGGCGCCATCTACACGGTTGCTCGCATTGCTCGCGGCATCGA
>CAZCJY010000352.1:0-535 GCA_964498975.1 uncultured Methylocystis sp. | reverse complement strand
AGGTTCGCCAGGGCGAGACTTCCGCGAGGATAACGACATGGCGAACCTATGCGCCGCCATGGGGCGTCGTCGAGGTCGGCTTCGAACTGCGGCGTTTCCGCTATCTCGACATCCCTGACGAACTGAGCAATTTGCTACGCGAGAAGCAGCTGGAAGAGGTCTAGCTCACGCAAATCATTGCGGCGGCGCGTCGTCGCCCTGCGACTCGGCGCGCGGCAGTAGCGGCGCGGCGGCGCCGGAGCGGCGGATGAAGGCCTGCGCATCGGGCGTCAATGTCAGCTCGTCCCATCCGCCGGTGATGTCGAACGCGATATTCATGCTCTTATCATTGGGCTTGCCGGCGCTGCCGGCCTCCTGCGCGACGGCCTTCATCGCAAGGCTGCGCTCGGGGAGTCGGGCGACGCCGTCAAAGGCGAGCGTGAAGCCGGGCCCCTGCGCCGAGCCGTCGGCGATCTCCGCGACGCCTTTCTCGATCTTGATCGTCGCGGAGGCTTTGTCGAGCGTTGAACGGCCGGAGCGAATGTCGAAGGCGCTG
>CAZCJY010000351.1:0-2565 GCA_964498975.1 uncultured Methylocystis sp. | reverse complement strand
GCAGCAGCCGATAGGCGCCGACGATGCGCGGCTTTGTCTTGCCGCGGCGGTTCTTCGCCGCGTGGTCGATGACGATGAGATGGTCGCAATATTTGTCGAAGCGATCGGCGTCGCGGCGCGTGAAGGCGGTGCGCGCGTCGGGAATGGCGCCGCCCTCCTTGTAGAAAACCTCGTAGCGCAGGCGCTGCGCTTTGCGCACTTCCTTCTTGCCGCGCGCGAGCCGCACTTCCAGCGCGCCCAGGCGCCCAAGCGTCTCCTCCAGCGCCTTCTTGGCTTTCTTTGGCGTTTTTGAACCAGTCTGCGGATTGGCGAAGGCGAAAATCGTCTGACCGAAATCCGCGTTGATCGTCCACATTTCCGATTCGCTCCGCTGCGGGCCGAACCTTTGAAGATCACGGCGAGGCGAAGCTTTTGTGACGCGGCGACGATGGCGGCGGGCGACGCTCAAGCTGACAGGGCGCGCGTTCCGGCATAGTTTCGCCGCCCGAAATGACTGGAGTTGGCTTGGCGATGAAACATGGATGGGGCGTCGCGGCGGCGCTTTTTCTGGCGGGAGCGATGGCGACGCAGACGCGAGCCGAGGCGCCGCTCTCCGGCTGCTACGAGCGCGCCTATGACGATGCGCATCTCAAGGCGCATCGCGGCCAGATCGTGCGCCATGTGCGGCTCAAACTCGGCGCGACCTCGGTCCCGAAATCGGAAGGCGGCGACAAGCCGCCGATCGCCGACGCCATACTCCAGATGTGGGTGGGGACCGGCAAGACGAGCTTCGACTCGCTGGGCGTCTGCTGGATGGAGAATGACGGCCTCATCTGCAACGGCTCGGATTCCGCCGCCGAAACCAAGCTCTGCAAGACGAAGAAGGACGGCGTGCGCGACTGCCGCAGGGATGACGCGCGCAGCGGGCGCTTCCGCATCGTCGCGAAGGGCGAAGGAGTGCTGCTGAGCATTGTCGACCGGCTCGAACTGCCGCAGACGGGCTCGGATGTCGGCCCCTATCTCTATCTCAGCCCCGACAACGCCGAAAACCATGATTTCCTGTTGAAAGCCGCGCCGGCGGCGACGTGCAAGTAGCAGGGCGACCAGGAGACGGAATGTCCAAATTTCATTTGATAGGCGGCGCGGCGATGGGCGCGGCTGTTGTCGCAGCAGTCGCGGCGCAGGCGGAGCCGCTTCCGGCTGTAGGCTGTTACGCCCGCGCCTATGACAAGGCGCATCTTTCCACCCACAAAAACCAGATCGTGGACAAAGCCCAGCTTTCGATCGAGACGCGCAAGGACACGCCGCCCTATCCTTTCCTCGCCACGCTGCAATTTTCGGCGAAGGGACGCGGCAAGGCGACCTTCTCCACCTTCGGCGCCTGCAAGGAGGATGGCGCCGGCCTTTTGTGCAACGCTTCGCTCTCAGCCGAGGAGACAGACCTCTGCAAGACCAAGAACGACGGCGTGCGGCGTTGTCGGATCGGCTACGACAAATCCGGCTCCTTCCGGATCGCCACGCAGCCTGAGGGCGTGCTCGTGACGGTCGTCGAGCGATTGGAGATGCCGGGGCCCGATACGGGCGGCCGCTCCAGCTATCTCTATCTCAGCCCCGACAATGCGGAGAATCATGCGTTCCTGCTGAAAGCCGCGCTGGCGAAGGCCTGCGAGTAACGGGCGGCGAAGGTTTCCTCGGGCTAGAGTTACGCTCCGCTTCCGCGCCCGTCATTGCGAGCGAAGCGAAGCAATCCAGAACCACGGGCGGCTCCTGAATCGCTTCGCCTGCGGCTCGCGATGACGGCGGTTGTCGCCGCCAAAAGGTTGCGCTTGCCGAATCTCGCGAGATGGTCGACCCTGCCTTCCCAGCTCCGCTGGATTTTTCCCCAAAATTCACTAAATTCTCCACATATTGTCGATTTTTTAATATCCGACACAATATCTTGTTGACGCAGGCAGAAGACTCGCACACCTTAGGGGCTGCGATGACGCGGCGAAGAACGCTCCTACAGACGTTCAAACGCAACAAGCGCGAGCGAGGCGTCAGCGCGCTTTCTAGTTCTCTGCGTGTTCTTGTCCCAGCGGCGATCGTCCTGAACGTCGCGACGGGGCGCACGCGTCCTGCGTATTGCAATTATCTGACAGCGTCGCGAGCCGGCGAACGGCTGCGCACGGGCGATCGCCTGCGCTTTGAGGGGATGGGAAAATGAAGATTGAGCGGCGCTACACGACGGCAGGCGAGTCTCCCTACGCGAACATCGAGTTCCGCGCGACGAAGAGCGAGATCCGCAATCCCGACGGCTCGGTGGTGTTTTCGCTCGACAATATCGAAGTGCCCGCCCAATGGAGCCAGGTCGCCGCCGACGTGCTGGCGCAGAAATATTTCCGTAAAGCCGGTGTGCCGGCGCGCCTGAAGCGCGTCGAGGAAAATACCCTCCCCTCCTTCCTGTGGCGTTCGGTCGCCGATACAGAGGCGCTGTCGGAGCTGCCGAAGGACCAGCGGCACGGCCCCGAGACCTCCGCCAAGCAGGTCTTCGACCGTCTCGCCGGCGCCTGGACCTATTGGGGCTGGAAGGGCGGCTATTTCGAC
>CAZCJY010000350.1:0-2582 GCA_964498975.1 uncultured Methylocystis sp. | reverse complement strand
ATTATCTCGGCGCGGCGTTGCTCGTCATGGCCTCGGGCCTGCTCGTGCTGGCGCTTGGCTGGGGCGGGGTGCGCTATCCCTGGCGTTCGGCGCCGATCCTCGGGCTCATCGCCGCATCAGTCCTGTTCTGGGCGTTCTTCGCCTGGCGCACGGCGCGCGCTGCGGAGCCTCTGATCCCCTTGCGCATCTTGAGCCTTGGCATCGTGCGCGACGCGATTCTGTCGAGCTCGGCGGGGATCGGCGGTTTCGTCGGGCTCTCCGTCGTCATGCCGATCTATTACGAAGCCTGCGCCGGCATGAGCGCGCGCGATTCCGGCCTGACGCTCATTCCGGTCATGGTCGGCACGGTCGCCGGCGCGACCCTCTCCGGCCGGCTGATGGCGCATCTCAAACATTACAAGCTCGTCCCGCTCATAGCGCTGGGCGTCGCGACGCTTGCCGCCTTCGCCGCCGCCGCCATGATGGCCGGCGCGGGGGGCCGCTCGCTTCCCGCGCTCAACGCGCTGCTCACCATCGTCACTTTCGGCGTCGGCGCCATGCTGCCGGTCGCGACCGTCTCGGTGCAGAACGCCGTCGACGCGCGCGATCTGGGCACGGCGACGGCGGCGATGCAGTTCTTCCGACAGCTGGGCGCCGCCGCGATCGTCGCGCTCTTCGCCGCCTTGGCGCTCGGCGGGGGACGCGCCGAATTATTGGAGGATTTGAAACCCGAGGTCGACGGCGGGGCCTTGGCGGCAAGCTTTCGCCTTGTTTTCATCGCGCTTGGCGTTTGCGTCGGCTTGTCCTTCGCCTTCCTGGCGCGGATGGAGCAGCGGCCGCTGCGTGGCGAGCGGCGCGCGCCTTGAGGGCGATGTCTCTAAATCTATTCTATTGTGCCAATGGCATGGAATTTTCTAGAAAGAGTCCAACTTAACTCCTCCGCAAGGAACGCTCGATGGCTTCGCTCGACAGTTTCAACGCCTGCAAAGAACTCGTCGTCGGAGATCGGACCTATCATTACTTTTCGCTGAAGGCGGCGGAGGAGAACGGCCTCGCGGGCGTTTCGCGCCTGCCCTATTCGCTCAAAGTCGTTCTCGAGAATTTGCTGCGCAATGAAGACGGTCGCTCGGTCACCAAGGAGACGATCGAGACATTCGCCAAATGGCTCGTCGAGAAAGGCAAGACGGAGCGAGAAATCGTATTCCGTCCGGCGCGCGTGCTGATGCAGGATTTCACCGGCGTGCCGGCGGTCGTCGATCTTGCGGCGATGCGCGACGCCGTCGTCGCGCTCGGCGGGACCGCGCAAAAGATCAATCCGCTCGTGCCGGTCGATCTCGTCATCGATCATTCGGTGATCGTCGACGAATTCGGCACGCCGCGCGCCTTCGCACATAATGTCGAACTCGAATATCAGCGCAACGGCGAGCGTTATCGTTTCTTGAAATGGGGCCAGTCGGCCTTCGATAATTTCCGCGTCGTGCCGCCCGGCACCGGCATCTGCCATCAGGTCAATCTCGAATATCTGGCGCAGACCGTCTGGACGCGCCGCGAACGTCTGCAAGGCAAGACGGTCGAGATGGCCTTTCCGGATACGGTCGTCGGCACGGATTCGCACACCACCATGATCAACGGCCTCGCTGTTCTCGGCTGGGGCGTCGGCGGCATCGAGGCCGAAGCGGCGATGCTCGGCCAGCCCCTGTCGATGCTGGCGCCGGAGGTGATCGGCTTCAAGCTCACCGGCGCGCCGAAAGAGGGCGTGACGGCGACGGATCTCGTGCTGACCGTGACGCAAATGCTCCGCAAGAAGGGCGTCGTCGGAAAATTCGTCGAATTCTACGGCGACGGCCTCAATCATATGACGCTCGCCGATCGCGCCACGATCGCCAATATGGCGCCGGAATATGGCGCGACCTGCGGCTTTTTCCCGATCGACAAGGAGACGCTCGCCTATCTCCACACATCGGGACGCACGGACGACCGCATCGCGCTGATCGAATCCTATGCGCGCGCGCAGGGCATGATGCGCGACGCCGACGCGCCAGATCCAGAATTCACCGACACGCTGGGGCTCGATCTTGGCGATGTGACGCCTTCCCTCGCGGGGCCCAAGCGTCCCGAAGGCCGCGTCCCGCTCGGCGACGTTGGCGCCGCTTTCTCAAGCGCGCTCGCAAGCGAATATAAGAAGGAGGGCGGGGTCGGGCCGCGCCACAAGGTCGAGGGCGAGACCTATGATCTTGGCCATGGCGACGTGGTGATCGCCGCGATCACTTCTTGCACCAACACCTCGAATCCGAGCGTCTTGATCGGCGCGGCGCTGCTCGCGCGCAATGCGCTGGCGCGCGGCCTCAAGGTCAAACCCTGGGTGAAGACGTCGCTTGCGCCGGGCAGCCAGGTCGTCGCGCAATATCTCGCGAAATCCGGATTGCAGAAATCGCTCGACGAACTGGGCTTCAATCTCGTGGGCTTTGGCTGCACGACCTGCATCGGCAATTCGGGTCCGTTGCCGGCGGCGGTTTCGAAAACGATCAACGCGCATGATCTCGTCGCCGCCTCGGTGCTCTCGGGCAATCGCAATTTCGAGGGGCGGGTGAATCCTGACGTGC
>CAZCJY010000349.1:1362-2602 GCA_964498975.1 uncultured Methylocystis sp. | reverse complement strand
CTATGATCTCCAGGCTGGCTATTATTTTCTCAAGCTGGAGCCAAAGGGCGACGCCAAAGGCGCCGACGTGGCGCTGACGCTCGCCGACGAAAAGGAAGAGAATGAGCAGCGGCTCGCCACGATCAAGATCGCGCCGGTTGAAAAAGCGCGCGCGCTCGGCCTCGTCTTCGTTCCGGAGGCGGCGGCGCAAAAACCGGACGAGCCGGGCAAGCCGGCGCCAAGCGCGCTTGGCGCGTCGGTCGCGCGGCCGGCGTTCTTCGATCTCGCGCGCGACGAAACCAAGCGCCTGCGTTTCGATGTCGCGCAGGGCGGCCTCTATCGGATCGAGACGCTCGGGCGAATGAAGACGGGGCTGCGCGTCGGCGCCAATGTCTCGCCGCGTCTTGGCGAAGGCGAAGCCAATGGACCGGGCGACAATGCGCTCGTGACCGCCTTTCTGCGCGCGGGCGCCTATCGCGCCGCCGTCACGGCGAAGGAATCCTCCGGCCATCTCGGCCTTGCCGTCTCTCCCGCCACGCTGGCGTCGACGACGAAACTCATTGACGCTGGAATCGCGCGCGCGACGCTCGATTCGGGCAAAGGCGCGATCGTGCCGATCGAAATCACGCGCGATGGCGATTATCGAATCGACCTTCTCGGCCTGAAGCAGGAATGGCGCGCGCGGCTGGAGGACGCCGACGGCTGGCCGCTTGCGGCGCCGGGCGAATTGCGGCGCGTGACGCGACGATTTGAAAAGGGCGCCTATCGGCTCGTCGTCATGCCGAGAGACGTCGAAGCGCGCATGGTCGCGCGGCTGACGCCCATCGTTCCCGCACAGGCGCTGGAAGGCCATGGGTCGCATACCCTGCCCTTCGGCAAGACGCAAAGGCTGCAATGGCGCGAACCGCAGGCGCGCGACGCGCCGCGCACGCCGGACGTATGGCGTTTCTCACTTTTTGGCGACGCCGAGATCGATCTCTCGATCGGGGAAGGCATGATCGGCGAGATTCTCAAAGGCGAAAAAGAGAGCATCGGAAAGGTCGCGGCGGACAGGCCGTTCAAATCGAAGCTTCCGGCTGGCGACTACCGCGTCGAAGCGCGCAGCCTCGCCCATGACGACCGTCTCGACTATGACATCACGCTCGACTCGAAAGAATTGCAGCCGGACGCGCCGCGCGTCGTCGAACTGCCGGCGAAGATCGATTTCTCGCTCGCGAAGAACGGCGTCGTCGATCTTTCGAGCTTCGGCGACAGCGAATCC
>CAZCJY010000349.1:0-1352 GCA_964498975.1 uncultured Methylocystis sp. | reverse complement strand
GGCGTGCTGAAAGACGCCAAGCGCGATGTGATCGAGCGCTTGCAGGCGCGCGGCGACGATTGGAACATCGCGCTTTCGCGTCGCCTGCCCGCCGGCGCCTATCGGCTAGAACTCGAAGAGCTTGGCGCCGAGCCGAACGCCCATTCGGATGGCGAGGAAGAAGCGAGCGATCAGCCGGAAGAAACGGCAAGCGATGAAGACGGCGCCGAGAGCGAGGATGCGCCCGAAGGCGGCGTCGAGCTTCGCCTGTCCTTGCTCAAGGAAAAGAATGACGGCACGCTGGCGCTCACAGGCGAAACGACGCTCCAAGGCACAGGCGCGCATGTTCTTTCGCTGGCGCCAGCGCCGGCAGGCAGCCTTGCGCTTGTCGCGGCGCGATCCGAAGGCGACGTGGCCTTGTCGATCGAACGGCGCGAGGCCGATGGGGAGTGGTGCGCGATTGGCGTCGAGCGCGGCCGCGCGCCTGTCGCCGCATGGCCTGCGGCAGGCGAAACCGACCAGCGCGTCGTGGTCTGGCCGATCGGCGGCGGCGACGCGCCGATCACGCTGGCCGCGCGCGCCGTCGAACGCCGCGCGCGCCGACTTGGCGAATTTACGCTCGATCCGATCGACGGCGTCGCGGGCGTCTGCGTCGCCAAGGTCGCGACGCCTGACGCCGCGCTCGTCACGCTCGCGGCGCAGGACGAAATCGCCGCCGGCTCGATGCCGGGACGCCCGCTTCGCGCCGCGCGCTCCGGCCCGCTCGCGCCACAAGCGCAGGAATTGTGGCTGATGGGGCGCGGCGACTGCAAATCGCGCGTCGGCGTCACCGTCTTCGACTGGAAAGGCGCCGAGATTTCACTCGATGTCGGCGAAGGCGAACGCGCGCATTTGGTCTCGCTCGCGCCGGCTACGGGCAAGTCGCGGCTTTGGCTTGCGCGTTCGGCCTTCGCGCAGCCGGGACTCGATAGCGGCCGCGGCAAGGGAATGGGCTCGGGCGTCGCGCCGGGCGTGGCGCTGGCGCTTGCGGGCGACGCGCCGCTTGCGCTGTGGAACGCTGAAGGAAGCGCGCCAATGCGCGTCGCGCTCAGCGCGATCGACGTCGAGACGCGCCCGGCGGTAAAGGGCGGCGCGCTGTTTTCTGGCGTCGTCCCGCCGATGAGCGCGCTGCCTGTCGATATGGATGAAGCCGCGGGCCCGCTCGCGCTCGATCTCGCCGGCGGCGTCGCCGCCTTCGCGCAGCCTCGCGCGGTCTTTGGCGACGGCGCCGCCGTGTCGCGCGTCCTTCATGGCGTCAAATCGCGCGTGCTGCTTGTCAATCTGACGCAAACGCCGCTGCCCGCGCGCGTCGTGCGCGAAACAGGCGAAAGCAG
>CAZCJY010000348.1:0-2633 GCA_964498975.1 uncultured Methylocystis sp. | reverse complement strand
AGGAGCCTCGGCGATTTTCAGCCTTTTGATCGCCTGATGACGGCCTGGCCGGCGACTCCCCCCGTCGATTTCGTCGAAAAGGACGGCGAATATGAGATTACCGCCGAATTGCCGGGCCTCGACGAAAAGAGCGTCGACGTGAAGCTCGCGAATGGCGTGCTGACGATCAGCGGCGAGAAGAAGGAAGAGAAGGAAGAGAAGAAGGAAGGCTATTATTTCTCCGAGCGCAGATATGGCTCATTCAGCCGCGCTTTCCGCGTTCCCGACGGTGTCGACTCGGACAAGATCGCGGCGACGTTCGAAAAAGGCGTGCTGAGGATCAGTATGCCCAAGACGCCGGAAGCGAAAAAGGAAGAGAAGAAGATAGAAATCGCGGCGAAATCGTAAGCCGCGATTCCACGCTTGGCGCGCGCTCTGTTTGCAGGCGCGCCTTCAGCTTTAAGAGCGCCAGCCGGCGCGCCCTCGCGGCGCGTCCGGCGCGTCTCCGCCTTCCGCCGGCCGACGCATGAGCCGCGGCAGCACGAGATGCGGCAGCACGCCCTCGCGAATGACGGCGCGGCGCAGCGGCCCCAGCGCCGCCATTGCGAGGAAGCTGGCGCCGCGCATCAGATCGACGGGTAGATAGGGGATGATCAGCGAGCGGTTGAGCACGTCGACGCCGTGGGTGCGAAAGCCGATGTCGGCGCGCCGATGGCGGTCGTAGCGGGCGAGCGCACGGGACAATTCACGCGCGTTCTTGAGGTCGACGCTAGCGAGGCAATCTTCGAGGTCGGCGACATCACGCAGGCTGAGATTTAAGCCTTGCGCGCCGATCGGCGGAAAGATGTGGCAGGTCTCGCCGACAAGTGCGAGGCGTCCCGTCGCATGTTTCGACACCTGCATGCCGCCCATGCGGAACTGGCCGATGTCGCTTTCGATCCGCATCGCGCCGAGCTCGGATTTATCGTAATCCTCGATTTCGAATTCCAGTTCCTCGCGCGGCTTCGCCAGGCGCCGCCGCGCGTCCGCGACGCTCATCAGCCAGACGAGGCTCGAGCGATGCGGCGCGTCCTCGCGACCCGGCAACGGCACCAGCGTGAAAGGGCCCGAGCGCGTGTGATATTCGGTCGAGACATTCTCGTGGGGAAATTCGTGGCGCAGCAGCATGGTGAGCGCGACCTGCGGATAGGTCCATTCCTTCACGTCGATGCCGGCGACGGCGCGCGCGCGGCTGTTGCGCCCGTCCGCGGCGACGAGGAAATCGGCCTCCAGCCGGCGCCCGTCGGCCAGAATTGCGACGGCGCCGTCGCTGTTGAATTCATAGTCGGCGATATCGGCGTCGATCATCTCGATCTCGGGATGCGCGCGACAGAGATCGAGCAGAATCGCGACGAGTTCGTCGTTGGAGATATTGACGCCGAGCGCTGGCAGGCCGATTTCGCGCGCCCGCAGGCTGAGTTCCGGCACCGGGAGAAACTGATCCGTGTCGTCGATCATGCGGATCGCTTCCACGGGGCAGCCCTTCGCCTTCACCTTCTCGAGCGCGCCAAGCGCATCGAGGAAGCGCACCGACGCCTCGAACAGCGCCACGGTGCGGCCCGGCAGCGGCGGTGGGCTGCGGCCGACAAGCGCGGTCTTTAGTCCGGCGCGCGCGAAAGCGAGCGCGGCGGCGAGCCCCGTCGAACCTGCGCCGGCGACGAGAATCTCACGTCTCGCCGTTTCCTGCGCGCCTTCGCTTATCGCCATGTCTTCTCTCCGACCTCCGGCTCGTTATAGCGGGTGACAATGCGAAGCGCGAGCGCGTCGCTTTGGCGCGGCGCGCCGGACGGTGTAGGCTCTGGCGCGCTTACCTCGGGCCCTTTCCCACCGTGACGTCTTCTCGCCTCATCGGCCTCCTTGTCCATTTTTTTACCGCAAGCGGCGCGGCGCTTGGCCTCGCGGCGTTGTTTTGCGCGGTCGAAGGCCGCTTCGCCCAAATGTTCGCCTGGCTTGGCGTTGCGCTCGTCATCGACGCAGTGGACGGGTCGCTGGCGCGGCGGTTCAAAGCGGCGGAGACGGTCCCGTTCATCGACGGCGTCGCGCTCGACCTCGTCGTTGACTTTCTCAACTACGTCGTCACGCCGCTCGTGGCCCTTTGGCGCTCGGGCTTGCTCGGGACGGCGCTCGCCGGCCCGGTCTGCGCCCTCGTCTGCGGCGCCTCCGCGCTCTATTTCGCCGATCGCCGGATGAAGACGCCTGACCTATGGTTTCGCGGCTTTCCGGCGCTGTGGAACGTGGCGGTTTTCTATCTTCTGGTCCTGCGGCCGGCGCCGGCCGCGACGCTCGCGATCGTCATCTCCGCGACGGCGCTAATGTTCGCGCCGATCCTTTTCGTGCATCCGCTGCGCGTCGCGCGTCTGCGCGGCGTCACGCTGATCGTCACTACGATCTGGAGCGTGGCCGCAATTGCGGCGGTGGCGCAGAACCTCTCCGCCGCATCCTTTGTCGTGAAGGCGGCTCTGGTCGTGACGGCGTGCTATTTTGTGGCCCTGCCGCTCTTTCGCGAAGGCGGCGCGGTTGAGAGAGGAGAGGCGGATGGTTAAGGCGATTCGCGTGCATCGGCCTGGCGCGCCGGACGTGCTGCAATTGGAGGAAATCGATCTGCCGGCGCCGGC
>CAZCJY010000347.1:0-2651 GCA_964498975.1 uncultured Methylocystis sp. | reverse complement strand
CCTCCATCGCTGTCGCCATGAAGTAATCACTGTTCAGCCGATTTCGGAATCCCTTGCAGAATCGGAAAACGACGAACTCGCTTGTCTTATGACTGTTTACGCCGTCGAGGCGAAAAGAAACCGCTGGGAGAGGGTTGCCGCTCTCTCGTCAGCGGCGAGGGATGGATCGAGAAACCGCAAACCGTTTGGGGTGCTTACGAACGGTAGGGACGCCGATTACCCTCGTGACTGCGCCCCAAGGGGGCCCATTTAATAAAAGGCTTCGAGCTAGGAGCGGGAGCCATGTCAATAATCCTCAATCACACGATTGTGCCTTCGCGAAATAAGAAGGAGGCGGCGGCCTGGTTTGCACAGGTGTTCGGCCTAAGCTTTGAGGACGCGGCAGGCCATTTCGCGCCCGTGCGCTTAAACGAGACTCTTACGTTCTTGTTCGCCGATGAGGCCTCCTTTGAGCGGCACCACTACGCTTTCCACGTAAGTGAGACCGAATTTGACGCTATCCTACACCGCGTCAAGGAGAGGGGGCTGGCGTTCGGAAGCGCACCTTGGAGCCAAGGGGATGGCAAGCTCAACGATTGGAACGGCGGGCGTGGAGTGTATTTCGAGAGCCTCGACGGCCATTTGCTCGAGTTGATGACAGTGGCGCAATGATTCGTGCAAGTTCATGGCGGCCTGAACGCTCCAGCTGGCATTGACATGTCTGGATGGCGCCTGCTGATCAAGGGTTATTTTGGGGTGGCGCGATGATCGTGGGTGCGGTCATGTCTTCGGCCTGTCGATGCGGGTCTTGACGCTGATGTTGTCCGCTGATCGCTGGCAGAAAGTGACCGCGTTCGTCGCGACAGCTAGTTTCATGAGCGACATCATGTTCTTTTCGTGCGTCCATCCATTGAGTTCGATGCCATCGCAAATTAACGACAGCGCCGCTCCTTTCAATGCGGCCGACAAGGGGCGGAAGACAAGAGACATCAGGCCTCATCGTCACCGAAAGCGACCGAGGATGACTCCAACAATCCGGAAGCTGCGGAGTGCGCATTGTAAAAAGGTCTTCACAATCTGCCCTAAGCGAGGCGCTTGCGTTGTTTCTCGCCAAGCTGAAGGCATTCGGAAACATGGTGGCGCGCATCCAGCCGCCTCTCCGTGGCTGCAACGCGCCGCGCGAGGTGAGGCCTCAACATATGAAATGACATGGCGGTCCGAAGAGCAGCCCCGACACGGAGCTCGGCCAATGTCCTTCACGATCCGCTCAAATAACGGCGTCGGACTTTCGGATCTTTGGCGCATCTCCACTTCCAGTGGTTACGATGAGCCCGAAATCCTCCTTTGCTCAACCTGACCGTTTTGACTCAAGAGCGCTGACGCCGGAGCCCAGGAGTAGATCGACCGCGACATTTAAGTTTTGGGCGATCAGCGTCGGCGGCTTGGTCAAGCGCGCCTCCTGGCCGGGACGATATTTTCCCGTCTGGACGAGGACGCCCATGAGACCAGCCGCCATGGCTCCGCCGACGTCGGCTTCGGCGTCGTCGCCGATCATCGCAACGTCCTCGGCGTTGAGGCCTAGGCCTTTGACGGCGAGTTCGAAAAAAGCGGGCGACGGCTTCCCGAGCACAGTCGCCTCTCGGCCGCAGGCGTATTCCAATCCCGCGATAAATGGACCTGCGTCGAGGCTCAATTCGCCGTGGCGATCGAGAAAATTGCGATTCTTCGCCAACGCCAGAAACGCCGTGCCGCGGAGAATTTTTCGATAGGCGCGGTTCAACAGATCGTAAGTGAAAAATTCGCCCGCATCGCCGACGATGACAGCGTCTTCGCCATCCTGCGGAAGCCCGGCGAAATCCTCGTAGAGATCGGGGTGCACGACCAGAAACGGCGCGAGGCGACGGCCGATGCAATAATCGCGCGCTATCGCTGCGGGCGTATAGACGTCTCCCGGCTCGACCCGCAATCCGAGCCGAGTAAGGTCATTGACGATGCGCCGGAGCGGACGACGCGTCGTGTTGGTGACGAATTTCAGCGGAAGGCCCGCTGCCCGAATTTGTGAAATCGCCTCTAGCGCGCCCGGCAAGACCGTCTCGCCGACATATACGACCCCGTCGAGGTCGAGCAGCATGCCTTTGACGGCGCGGACGCAGCCTCGGGCTGCCGACATCTTCTCTTGCGGCATCGACCCTCCGGTGAATTTCGTAGCGACGCTTGAATGAACGCATAAAGAGCAGAATGGACACAAGGAACTTGGGGTGAGCGCGTGAGCAGGAACGGTAGCCTTGGAGCGCAAGACTCTGCGGCCCTCATCGCCCGCCGTCAGCCCTTCTTGATCGCCTTTGCGTTGACCTTGCTATGATCGATCCGCCGCCGATTCACTTCCCACAGCGCCATGCCGATGCCCAGCAGACCGACCGCGACCACGTAATCGCTGGCCGGCCGGCCGGACAGCACCGGGAGGGCGAGATCGCCGCATAGGAGCGCTCCCAGAAGAGGGGCCCCCGGAGGCGCGCGAAAATGCGTGTGCTCGACTTTCTCCCCGCGCAGCGCCAGACAGGAAATATTAACTCCCGTGAAGACGCAGAGAAGGAGCAGCGCCGTGGTGCCGCCAAGCTTCTTTACTCCATCCTCGCCAACAATGACGACCAGCGCCACCGCAAGCGCGGCGG
>CAZCJY010000346.1:0-2654 GCA_964498975.1 uncultured Methylocystis sp. | reverse complement strand
AATATGCGCCTCGGGTCGCTCCAACCGCGCTTTTCCCGGTGTAAATATTTGATTTGATTGGTGGGCGCACAAGGGCTCGAACCTTGGACCCGCTGATTAAGAGTCAGCTGCTCTACCAACTGAGCTATGCGCCCGTCCGGCGAGCGCCGCGGCGCTTTTCGAACGAGCGGTGCGAATATCAAAAGCGCTCGCCACTGTCCAGCGCCCTTCGCCCGGGTAGCGTTTTTCCGGACCCCGGCCGCTAGTGCGTCGGCGCCGGCCAGCCGTGGACAAGGCGGGATTTGGTCACAAGATCCGCCCAGGGGCCCTTATAGGCGTTGCCCGCCTGCGCCGTGGGCGCCTCCTGTTTGCGGGCGCAGATTTCTTTCGCCTCCTGGGATTTCGGTCCCTCCGCGTAAAAATAGATCACGTTCATTTTCAGCGCGGAGTAGAGCTGGTCGAGGACGGTGCCCCGTTTCAGCACATTGACGCCCCAATGCGCGTCGCGCGTCGCCCCCGGCTTGAAGCCATAGCCGTAATCGCCGACGCCTTTGATGAGATCGAAGCGGATGTAGCAGAGCTCTCCCTTGGGCGGGGGCTGGGCGACCATTTCGCGCGTGGCGATCGCGTCCTGGTTGTTGTAGCGGACATCATAGTCGACCGGAAAATGCCAGACGTCGACCTTTTCGAAATATTTCAAAAGCTCCGTCTCGTCGGGGTCCGTCTCGGCGCGCGCCGGGGCCGCGGCGAAAAAAAGCGCGCCCGCCATCGCGCTCATCACGCATGCAAATTTGAACGAAAATTCTTTCTTCATAGGCGTCGCCCTTCCAAGCGGGTCCATCGCAGTCCCCTCAAGCTTCGCAAGTAGGAAGCCGCAAGCGAGGGCGCAATCCCTGCGACATTTGCGCCCGCTACCGCCCCGGAAAAGCCGCGCCGGGCGGGCGCGAGCCGTCTTCCCACGGCCGCAAAAGCGCGGTAGCAGTTTCTGACAGAAGTCCAGCACGAGTTTGATTATGTCGCGAAGAAAAATCGCTTTGATCGGCGCCGGCAATATCGGCGGAACGCTCGCCCATCTCGCCGGCCTCAAGGAACTTGGCGACATCGTTCTTTTCGACATCGTCGACGGCGTGCCGCAGGGCAAGGCGCTCGATCTTGCCCAGGCCTCGCCTGTCGCGGGCTTCGACGCCAAGCTCGCCGGCGCCGCCGATTATTCGGCGATCGAGGGCGCCGACGTCGTCATCGTCACCGCCGGCGTGCCGCGCCAGCCGGGCATGAGCCGCGACGATCTCCTGAACATCAATCTCGGCGTCATCTCCAAGGTCGGCGCGGGCGTCAAGCAATATGCGCCGAACGCTTTCGTCATCTGCATCACCAATCCGCTCGACGTGATGGTCTGGGCGCTGCAGAAGGCGTCCGGCCTGCCGACGAACCGCGTCGTCGGCATGGCGGGCGTGCTGGATTCATCGCGCTTCCGCTATTTCCTCGCGGAGGAGCTCAATGTCTCGGTCGAGGACGTGAGCGCCTTCGTGCTTGGCGGCCATGGCGACGATATGGTGCCGTCGGTGCGCTATTCGACGGTGGCCGGCGTGCCGCTGCCGGACCTTGTCGCGATGGGCTGGACGACGCAGGCGCGCATCGACGCCATTGTCGATCGCACCCGCAAGGGCGGCGGCGAGATCGTCGGCCTCCTGAAGACGGGCTCCGCCTATTATGCGCCCGCGACGGCGGCGATCGCCATGGCCGAGAGCTATCTCAAGGACAAGCGCCGCGTGCTGCCCTGCGCCGCTTATCTCGCCGGCGAATATGGGGTGAACGGGCTTTATGTCGGCGTGCCGGTCGTGATCGGCGCCAATGGGGTCGAGCGGGTGATGGAGATCAAGCTCGACGCGGCCGAGAAGGCGATGTTCGAGAAGTCGGTCAATTCCGTGAAGACGCTCATCGAGGCGGCGAAGGCGCTGAACGCCGATTACGCTTAAGGCGGCCTCTTTCCCTCGGCGATTCATGCGGGCGCGTTTCGGCGGCGCGGCGTGAGAAATCGCGAGGCGGCTTGCCCCGCCCCAAATCCGCGCTAGCCTATGGCGCTGCGAAGATTTTTTTTGCGATTGTGGAGGAAGACATGTCTTTTCGATTGCTCCTCGCGGCGGCGGTTTGCCTTGGCGCCGGCTTCATCGGCGGGGCGGCGATCGCGCGGCCGGTCACGACCGACGATTGCCTGAAGCGCGGTCTGTGCGCCTATGTCAGCCCGCATGGCCGGGTGACCTGCGGGAAATGTCCGGGACAGGCGCATGCGGTTTCGATTCCGGCGGGCGCGAAGGCCCTTTGCATGGACGATTCTTGGGCCAAAGGCGGCGCATGTTCCGGCCATGGCGGCGTGAAGGTTCCCCTCAAGCGATAGTCGGCGGCCCGTCGGCAATGACGTCCTCCCCTTCAAGGGGATGGGGCCCGCGCGTAATTTCCCGTCGCCGCTGGCGGCGCGGGGCAAGGCGTCCGGGACGCCGCGGCCCGTTCAGGCCTTGGCGCAAAAAATCGTCGGGCCGCAGTTTCGTCCCGGACTCGGATCGCGTCTCTCTCGCCGCCTCCGGGCCGAGGTCGCCGTCCCCCGTTTGGGTCGCCAGCGCCCGCGCCGACCTCGGATATTGTGCTCCGGCCTTTACTGCTCCGCACGAAGGAGAAGC
>CAZCJY010000345.1:1643-2663 GCA_964498975.1 uncultured Methylocystis sp. | reverse complement strand
GGCATGGCCTTCGAGAACTATCAGGACATGCGCGCCGGCGACGTGATCGAATGCTACCGCGTCGAGGAGATCAAGCGGACGCTGTGACGCCGTCTGCGGGTCATGGCCGGGCTCGTCCCGGCCATCCACGCCGATGGACGGCGTTTTCCCAAATGCTTCTCTGTTGGCCGCTCCGCTCCAAATGACAGATATGCAGCGTTTTCCGGCGTGGACGCCCGCGACAAACGCGGGCATGGCGCGAATTTTCTTCCAATCGATGGCGTAACCATGTCCCGATCCCATCATTCTCAAAGCGGCGCGCCGTCGCAGCGCATGCTGCGCGTCGCCGAGCTCGTGCGCCACGCCGCCGCCCGGCTTCTCGCGCGCGGCGAAATCAGCGATCCCGTGCTGGAGCAGCATGTGGTGACGGTCTCTCGCGTGAAAATGAGTCCCGATCTCAAGCTCGCGACGATCTATGTCATGCCGCTTGGCGGCAAGGATGAGAACGACGTGCTCGCCGCGCTCGATCGCCACAAAAAGTATTTGCGCGGCGAGATCGCGCATGAGGTCAATCTCAAATTTGCGCCGGAAGTTCGCTTTCGCATCGACGATAGTTTCGACAATGTCTCGCGCATCGACGCGCTCTTGAATTCCGAGCGCGTAAAACGCGACCTTGCCGCTGATGAAGACGAGAACGGCGCCGCTTGATGAATCAGAAAAGATCGAACCGCGTCGTCGTCGACGGCTGGGTGGCGCTTGACAAGCCGGTGGGTCTCACTTCGACGCAGGCGGTGTCGCGGCTCAAGCGCGTCTACAACGCCAAGAAAGCGGGCCACGCCGGCACGCTCGATCCGTTGGCCTCGGGCATTCTGCCCGTCGCCTTCGGCGAGGCGACGAAGACCGTGCCTTTCGTGCAGGACGGCGAGAAGGCGTATAAATTCACCGTGCGCTGGGGCGTCGAAACCGACACTGACGATTCCGACGGGCGCGTGACGCGCGAGAGCGACGCGCGTCCCGAAGGCGCCGCGATCGAAGCCTTGC
>CAZCJY010000345.1:0-1633 GCA_964498975.1 uncultured Methylocystis sp. | reverse complement strand
AGATTTTGCAGACGCCGCCGCAATTCTCCGCGATCAAGATCGCCGGCGAACGCGCCTACGATATTGCGCGCGAAGGCGAGCAAGTGGCGCTGAAGCCGCGCGCGGTGACGATCCATTCGCTTTCCATGATTGAGTCGACGCGCGATGAGGCGACATTCGTGATGGAATGCGGCAAGGGCGCTTATGTGCGCGCCCTCGCCCGCGATCTCGGCCGGCTTCTCGGTTGCTTTGGCCATGTCACGGCGCTGCGGCGCACGCGCGTCGGGCCTTTCGTCGAGGATGAATCCTATACGCTCGATGAAATCGAGAACCAGAATATGGCCGGCGAAGCGCTGCTCTCCGTCGAAGCGGGATTGACGGCGCTTCCCTGCGTCGTCGTCGATCGCGATACGGCGGCGCGGCTGCGGCGGGGCGGCTCGGTCATTCTGCGCGGGCGCGACGCGCCTCTTGAAGGGATGGTTTACGCCGCCTGCGGCGGCGTGCCGGTCGCCTTCGGCGAGATTATTGAGGGCGCGCTGGCGCCGCAGCGCGTGTTCAACCTGCCGTTCTAATCCCTATTCGACAAGCGCGACGCTTTCCTCTCGGGCGGCGCGCTCCAATTCCGCATCGAGAGTCGCGAGCGCAACGCCCTCGCGCAAAGCGAGTTCGAGATAGGCGGCGTCATAGGCGGTGAGCCGATGCTTACGCGCAAGCGGCATGAGGCGCCTCTCGTCGCAGTCGAAGTCGATCGTTATCGGCAAGCGCGTGATTAACCGAAGAAACTCCTCGCTTCGCGCGGGGGTCAATCGCTGGCGTCGCTCGTTGACGAGCAGGACGTTGCGGATTTCGAAAAACAGCAGGGATGGCGCGATCGCCGTCTCGCTGCGGAAGCGCTCGACAGCCGCGACCGCGCGCGACGGGCGTTCGTCGGCGAGCGCGACGCCCGCAAGGATCGAAGCGTCGATGACGAAGCCGCTCAATATTTGTGGCCGTGATGGCGCGCGCGCAGAATCTCGGCCAACGGCGCCTTTTTCGCGCTTTCGCGAAAGCGCGCGAGGTCGTCGATCGCGCGATCGATTTCCGCCTGTTTGAGACCGGCTTCGGGCGCCAGGCGTGCGATGCGACGACCGTGCCGGGTGATGACGATCGTTTCGCCGCGCTCGACGGCGGTCAGCAGTTCGGCCAGGCGGGCCTTGGCGTCGGAGGCTTGCACTTCACGCATGACGGTTCTATAAACTGGTCAAAATAACTAGTCAATATTCATCTCCCGCAGCGTTGATCTTGCTTCTGGAAGCTTGTTCTATGCGGCGCATTCCATGATTCGGCCCATCATGACCCGTCCGCCCAAGCTGCTCGTCTTCGACTCCGGCCTTGGCGGCCTCACGGTCTTCGCCGAAATCGTCAAGCTGCGTCCCAACGCCGACTATGTCTATTGCGCCGATGACGCGGGCTTTCCTTACGGCTCGTGGAAGGAGCCAGAGCTTGTCGAACGAGTCATGAAAGTGATGGAAGGGCTCGTCGCCGATCATGCGCCGGACATGGTCGTCATCGCCTGCAACACCGCCTCGACGCTCGTCCTACCCTATTTGCGCGTGCATTGGCCGATGCTGCCCTTCGTCGGCACGGTGCCGGCGATCAAGCCGGCGGCGGAGCG
>CAZCJY010000344.1:0-2677 GCA_964498975.1 uncultured Methylocystis sp. | reverse complement strand
GTCGCATAGGTCCACTCGTTGAGTAAGAATTGGCGCCACCCTTTCGAAGCTTTGCCGGAACCACGCCAGCCAGAGGGAGTCATAAAACTTTCATCTGGCGCCATTAGGTTCCCGTCTCCTGGCGCTTTTCTTGGGACGGCGATTGAAGAAATCTGTCACGGCATAAGCAGCGCCCAAGAAGATCCGGGAGGACAAAATGCCGCTGGCCAATTCGCGCATCGTTCCGATGACCTTCTGGGTCGCTTTCCTGGCGTTAGGCCTTTTTACGAGTTCGAGCCATGACAAGCGCCCTGTCAGGCACTCACTCGGAACACATGAGCTGAACGTGGCCGATGCGTCCGCCGGGAAGCGCGCGATCGCTCCGCATCTCAAGGTCGAGGCGAGTAAATCCGAGGTCGTTGCGCGCGACTGACCTTTCAATCTCTTTGTCGTTTCCATGCGCCGCGCGAGCGGCGCTTTTTTTACGCGTTCACGAACGCCGCAAGGGCGCGACGTAATTGAGCGCCGTGATCGACAGAAAGCCGCCGATCCAAGCTCCGGCCGCGGCGAATATCACATAGGCCCAGTTCGACGTGTAGCTGATCACCGCGAAGGCTGAGAGGAGATACCAGATGCTGCTCCAGCTCGCGGCGGCGAAGCGGCGGCGTTCCGACACCGCTGCATTGAAAAACACATAGGCCGCGTCGGTGACGGCGGTCGAAACGACGACGCCAGTGGCAATCAGCGGCTCGATCGTGGGCAGGTCCATGGGCTCCTCCGCTCTTCCCGCCGAAGTGGCGGAAGTTTGCGGATAGCTATGGAGCGCAAGCCGGGGCGGAGCAATCGCCAGCCGTAAAGCAATGAAAAAAGCCCCTGACGGCCCTGCTTCAACGCGCGGCGTTTCCAAGAATGCCGGATACGCGCATTGTTATTTCTCTAAATCGGCCTATATCTTGTTCATCGGGTTTTCGGCCGAATGATCTTGCTTTCTCGCCCTTGGCGCGCCTGCGCGTGACTTTCTATCCAGAACTTCGATCCATTAGGCGATCGCGATCTCGCGATGGCCGCTCAGATGTTCCGGAAAGGACATGTCATGCAAATAGGCGTCGTAAAGTGGTTCAACGCCCAAAAAGGTTTCGGTTTCATTCAGCCGGATGCCGGAGGCGGCGATGTTTTCGTCCATATTAGCGCGGTTGAGCGCGCTGGGCTGATGGGCCTCGCCGAAGGTCAGAAGGTCGGTTACGAGATTGTCGTGGACAATCGTAGCGGCAAATCCTCAGCCGACCAGTTGCAGCTTCAGGCGTAAGTCCGCCTGCCTGGCGCTTGCTTTGGCCGACCGCGGATGTACCGGCGGCGCAAGCGCGAAAAAACTAAAGAAAGAGGCGAACGCCCAAAGCGAAGCGCCTCCACTCTTTCGACGACACCAGACAGGCGTCGTCGAGAAGCCGCGCTGCCAAAAGAGGAATGACGGAGATGGCCAAAGGTCAACGCCGCAGCAATCGCGAAGCGAAGAAGCCAAAGCAGGAAAAGTCCGCGAACAAACCAGCCGCCCCAGGAGCGTCTTGGCTCACTGTCGAAAAGCTGGAGGCGCGTGAAAATCTGGCGCGCAAGAAAAAATAGCCAAAAAAAATAGCCCAGGAAAAAATAGCCGCGGCGCCTTTCATTCATTCCAAGTGACGTCATCGCAATTGAACATGAGGAAATGAAGCACGTGACCGACTTCATCAATGCGCGCGAGCGTCATCGCAACGCCACCGCAAGAATCCCCGCGACACATAAATACGCGGTCGGCGCGCGCGTGTTTCACAGAGTTGGCATTCGATCGGAGCGAATGTGCTTCAAAGTGACCCGTCATCTGCCCGACGGCGGCCAAGGTCTGCAATATCGCGTGCGCAGCGATCAAGATGGGCAGGAGCGTGTGGTGATTGAGTCGTCGCTTGAACGGGATGCATGAGCGACGCCTCGGGCCGTAACCCCGGAGGCGGAGATGGACGCTAAAGACTATCGAATGGAAGCCGCTCTCTTTTATGCTAAGGGGGAGAAGAGCAGGCAAAAATCCCTGACCTTTCGGCGCTTCTCGCGCGCCGCCGAGGCCATTCGCTACGCTGTCGAGGAACTTGCCCCAAAAGCGCTCAACAGCTGCTCGCTGGAAGTAAATGACGAGCACTATTTCGGCCGCGAGATACGCCCGCTCTACGACAGCGGCGACTTTCCCCTGCGCCGCAAGAAAGGCGCCTGACCGGCGAGCGCCCCACGCTCAGCCGGGTGGATCACAGGCGGCAGCCTGGAATGGTTCACAGCATCGACGCGTTTGAGCTGCTCTTATTGCGTTGCAGTCCTACGATGTAGACGACGCCCCATGCGAAGTCGGTGACCGCAAACAGCAGCGCCGGCAATATGCCGATGTATTTGAGCCCATAGGCGATTAAGATGACCACCGCTGAAAACCGCAATAGCGCTTCCCAGTAGATGATAGAGGCGAAGCGTTGCACGTCGCGTGAGCTCACGACGAGAGTTGCTGACGTATACCAGAGAAACGCCGCAACGACCCATGGCCAGAAGGGATTGGGAATTTGCACGCCGAGGAATTGCGTGATCGGCGGCGTAATCAGGGTGAAGCCAAGACCGACGTTCCACACGCCGGACCAGAAGACCAGCCGATCAAAACTCATTCCTCGCCTCCACGCGGCGACGCCTG
>CAZCJY010000343.1:0-2682 GCA_964498975.1 uncultured Methylocystis sp. | reverse complement strand
ATGGCAGGAGTGGAGGGGCTCGAACCCCCAACCCCCGGTTTTGGAGACCGGTGCTCTACCAGTTGAGCTACACTCCTGCGGACGCCTAAAGGCGCGCGCCTTCAATGCCGCAACGCCGCCCGCGACGCAAGGGGCGCGACGCGCCCAAATATCAGGAATTGCCGCCCGAAAGCACCGTCACGACGCGGCGGTTCTGCGACCAGCAGGAGATGTCGTCGCAGACCGCGACCGGACGCTCCTTGCCGTAGCTCGTGGTGCGGATGCGCGAGGCGGACACCCCGCGCGACACGAGGTAATTCTTCGCCACCTCGGCGCGGCGGGCGCCGAGCGCGAAATTATATTCGCGCGTGCCGCGCTCGTCGGCATGGCCTTCCATGGTGAAGCTGTAGCGCGAATAGCGATTGAGCCATTCCGCCTGCTTGTCGAGCGTCGCCTGCGCGGTCAAGGTCAGCTCGGTCGAATCCGTCTCGAAGAAGATGCGGTCGCCGACATTGACGACGAAATCCTGGCTGCTGCCGGGACTCGCCACGCCGCCGCGCCCGCCCGCGCCATAGCGGCCTCCGGCGAGATCGCCCGCGGCTTCATCCGCATTCTTGGCGCAGGCCGCCAGCGCCAAGGCCGCCGTCAGCGCGACGGCGAATTTGGCGCAGCGGGCGCTTTGCGAAAACAGCATGGGGAACTCCTGTTACGACTACCGACTGGGGATAGTCCTAGTCTCGCAGGGTTAAACGAAGGTTCCGTCAACCTTGATCGAAGGTATCTTTAACCTGTCGCATTTGAGCAAATTCGCTCCTTCGTTAATAAGAGCTTAAATGGTTAACGAAAACTTAACATGCTGTTTAGGCGCTGTTCAGGCTCGAAATTTGCGTCGTCATGCCCATTCCAGCGGCGCCGCCAGAAGACCTCTTTGTATAGAGCAGCTCTAAAACAGAGCTTCTATCGCTTTGAAGCGATGGGCGAAGCGCGGTTGCCGTGGCGCCGTCGTCGCCCGTAGTATCGCCGTAACAAACCGCGCAGGGCGGCCGCGCGCGAGCGGGAGCAGATAATGAACGAAGGCATCGCGCCGTTTCTGTCGCCGATCACGTTGCTTCTGGGCGGCGGTTTGATCGCAATAGGCTTGCTGTCGCTCCTCGACCTGCATTTCTTCAAGACCAAGGCGCAGGGCAAGATCGCGCTGGCGCTCGGCCTGATCTTCATCCTTGCGACGGAGGCGATGTTCGTCACCAGCGGCGCCAGCGGACGCTACTTCGAAGGCCAGAAGATGGACGTCACGGACTGCGAATTTCAGATCGAGCGCGACTTTCCAGCGGAGCGGCGCGGAAACCCGAAACTCGTTCACGACAAGATCGTCGCCTGCATGGACGGGCTTGGCTATGATTGGAGCAAAGAACACTATCATTGCGTCGAAGCGCCGGTCTCGACGAATGTCTTCTGCTACCTCCCGAGGGCGCCGATGCAGCGCAGCATCGTCGCCTGGCAGATGAAATTCGAATAATTCAAAAAAGCGAGCCCTGATCGCCGCGTTTCTTCGCTCTCGGGCGGGGCGGAGCGGGAGCCCGCGGCTCGGGCGTGGCGGCGCCCGCGCGGGCGTCGATTCTGCCGTCGGCGACCTCGATCGCCAATGCGGTTCCCGGCGGCGCCTGCTTGACGCTGCGCACCAGCGCGCCTTTTTCGTCGCGCACCAGCGCGAATCCGCGCGCCAGCACGGAGCGATGGCTCAAGGATTCCCGCAGCCTGTTCAGCCTGTCGAGCCTGTCCCGCTTCTGGCCGAGCACGGCGTTGATCGCGCGCGTCAGGCGCTGCGCGGCGTTGGCGGCGCGCTGCCGGGCGGCGGCGTTTTCATGACGCCCCAGCGCGGCCCGCGCGAAAAACCCTTGGCGCAGCCGCGCGTCGAGGCCGCGCAGCCTTTCGCGCACGCGCGCAAGCTCCGCCTGCGGCGAATGGCGCGCAAGAAGACTCGCGGCGCGGGAAAGCCGCAGCCGCCGGCCGTCTTGCGCGATGCGCGAGCCGCCGCGCAGCCTTTCGCCGGCGCGGTCGAGACGCTGGCGCGGATTGGCGAGAAGCGCGTCGCCCGCCGGAAGCAGACGCGCAAAGGTCGCAAGCTGCGCGCGGCGCTGTTCCATGCCGCGTTGCCTGGCTGCGCCGAGGCGGCGCGCCCGCGCGGCGAGTTGTTCGAGCAATTCCGCGCGCACGGGCACGGCCTTTTCCGCCGCGCCGGTCGGCGTTGGCGCGCGCAGATCGGCGACATGGTCGATGAGCGTCGTGTCGGTCTCGTGGCCGATCGCCGAGATCAGCGGGATGGCGCTCGCCGCCGCCGCGCGCACGACGATCTCATCATTGAAGCCCCACAAATCCTCGAGCGATCCGCCGCCGCGCGCGACGATCAGCACGTCCGGACGCGGGATCACGCCGCCGGGCGTCAGAACGTTGAAGCCCTCGATGGCGGCGGCGACTTCCTGCGCGCAGGTCTCTCCCTGAACGCGCACCGGCCAAAGCAACACGCGGCGCGGGAAGCGATCGCTGAGACGATGCAGGATGTCGCGAATGACCGCGCCGGTGGGCGACGTTACGACGCCCACGACGCGCGGCAGGAAGGGCAGGGGCTTCTTGCGCGCTTCGTCGAACAGCCCTTCCGCGGCGAGCGCCTTGCGGCGCGCGTCGAGCAGCGCCATCAGCGCGCCG
>CAZCJY010000342.1:0-2691 GCA_964498975.1 uncultured Methylocystis sp. | reverse complement strand
CTCGCGATGCGCATAGCGCTCGCCTTCGCTGTTGAAATGCGCGACGAATTCGACATAGCCGGTCTCGTCGCCCGGTTGCCCCTCCTCCGTCGAGAGAATTTCGAGCCCCAGCCATTGCGACTGACGCGACCAATGCGTGATCGCCTTGCGATCGAAGTCATGCCGCGCTTCCGGCGCGAGCGTCTCGACGAGATGATCGATGTCGCCGACCGCAAAGGCCGTGTAGCGCGAGCGCATCAGCGCTTCCGCGCTCGGCGCCGCTTGGCCTTGCTCGATGTAAGGCGCGCAGCAGGCCGAATAGGAAAGCGGTTGCGCGTCCATCGCGCGGCAGGGGCAAATCGGATCGGTCATCGCTCGCTCGTGAGGAAGAATCGCCGCTTTGCAGGCCTAAGCGAGGAAGCGCGGCGCGTCCATCTTTTTTGCGCGCAAAGCCGGCTCACGCCTTCGCTGGACGCAGATAAATCACCCAATAGACGAGCGCGACGAGCACGCTGCCGCCGATGAGATTGCCGAAAATCACCGCGCCGAGATTAGCGGCGAAGGCGGCCGGCGTGATCGCGCCGGCGCCGGGCAAGAGCGCCAGCGACGGATCGACGCGGGCCGCGAGCCAGCCGAGCGGAATGAAATACATATTCGCCACCGAATGCTCGAAGCCCGCGGCAACGAAAGCGGCGATCGGCGGGACGATCGCGGCGATCTTGTCGATCACGCTGCGGCCTGCGAAAGCCATCCACACCGCCATGCACACCAGCACATTGCACAACACGCCGCGAAGAAAAGCGGCCGCGAACGGCGAGGCGCATTTGGCGGCGGCGATCTTGACGGCGGTCGCGCCGACAGCGCCATTGTTCATCCCGAGATGACCGGAATAGGCGACAATGACGGCGAGACCGACGGCGCCGATCATATTCGTCGCGCAGACGATGAGCCAATTGCGCAGCACGGCGCCAGTCGTCAGATGGCCGGCGGCCCAAGCCATTGCGAGAAGATTATTGCCGGTGAAAAGCTCGGCGCCCGCGACGACGACGAGAATGAGTCCGAGCGAGAAGACAAGGCCGCCGAGAAAGCGGCTGATCGCGAAGCTCAACGAAGCGTCGGAGAAAACCATGGTTGCGCACAGCGCGCCAAGGCCAATGAAGGCGCCGGCAAGGACGCCGAGCATCGCCTGAGAGAAAAACGGAATCTGCGTCTTGGCGACGCCGACCGTTTCGACGCGCTGGGCGATTTCTCGGGGGCTGAAGGCGTCGAGACCGAAAATTTCCCTATGCGCGCGCTGCGTCGATTCCGAATCTGTCACAGGCGTCTCCCGACGAAATCCGCATAGAAAAAGCCGCCGCCGGCGCGGCCGCGACGAATTAATCTGCTAACAAAATTCGCGCGACAGACAAATGACGAGCGTCAGCCGCCCGCGCCGGGACGCTATTCGGAAGCCGCCGCGCCGGCCGGATGCCGCAGGCGCTTGACCGCCTCGATCGCAATCGGATCGAGTCCGGCGCCGCCATGATCGACATGGGCGATGATCGCGTCGCGCATGCGCGGATCCCAGAATTTTTTCAAATGATCCGTCATGCTGGCGACGCCTTCGGGATGCTTTTGCGCGACAAAGAACTTGCCGATCTGATTGGCCATTTTTATGAGTTTGTCGACCGAGTCATGCGACATGTGCGGAAACCTGTTCGAGAATGCGTGCTGGATGGGTGAAGATTTCAAAGTCGCGGCCGCGCATCACCGCGACGAGCGTCATGCCGCATTCTTGCGCGTTGCGCACCGCGAGCGCGGTCGGCGCCGAAACGGCGGCGATGATCGGCGCGCCCATGCGCGCGGCCTTCTGCACGAGTTCGACAGACACGCGGCTTGTCATCAGCACGACGCCCTGCGTCGCGGCGATGGCCTGCCGCGTCAATGCGCCGGCGAGCTTGTCGAGCGCATTGTGGCGACCGACGTCCTCGCGCACGATCAGCGCGCCGCTCGCGGGATTCCAAAAGCCGGCGGCGTGAATGGCGCGCGTCTCCTGATTATATTTCTGCGCGGCGGGCAGACGCTCCATCGCGTCGATCAGCGCGTCGGCGCGCACCGAAAGCGCATTGTCGAGAAAAGGCAGGCTACGCGTCGCCGCCTCCAGGCTCTCGATGCCGCAAAGACCGCAGCCCGTCGGGCCGGCCATCGAGCGGCGCCGTTCGGCATAGACTTCCTGGCGTCCCCCCTTGAGCCAGGCGCGCAATTCGATCCCCGCGCCAGAGACGACGACCTCGACGTCGCCCGCCTGCTCCGGTGTATCAATAAGGCCTTCCGTCAGCGCGAAGCCGATGGCGAAATCTTCGAGATCGGCCGGCGTCGCCATCATCACTGCGTGAGTCGAGCCGCCGAAGGTGAAGGCGATCGGCGTCTCCTCTGGAATCACCCGAGACGCCGGCGCCGTCACATCGTGACGGCGCGCAAGGCAGTCGACTCTGAGCGTTGGCGGCGGCGGACGATCGGTCATTCCGCCGCTGGGATCACGCTTGCGATGCGTCGGCTCGCTTCCGACAGCTCGCGATATTGCTCCTGCCACTCGGTGGGGCCGTTGGAGGTCGAAACCTGCACGGCCGTCACCTTATATTCCGGACAATTGGTCGCCCAGTCGGAATTGTCGGTGGTCACCACATTCGCCTGGGTCGTCGGATGGTGGAAGGTCGTATAGACGACGCCCGG
>CAZCJY010000341.1:0-2709 GCA_964498975.1 uncultured Methylocystis sp. | reverse complement strand
ACAGGCGCAGCAGATGCAGGCCAAGATGGCCGAAGCGCAGCTCGAACTCGACCAGACCGTGGTGGAGGGCGAGTCCGGCGGCGGGTTGGTCAAGGTCGCGCTCACCGCAAAGGGCGCGATGAAATCGATCTCCATCGATCCGAGCCTCATGAAGCCCGAGGAGAGCGAAATTCTCGAAGACCTGATCGTCACGGCGCATATGCAGGCGCGCGCCAAGGCGGAGGAGGCGATGGCGGAGAAGATGAAAGCGTTGACCGGCGGGTTGCAATTGCCGCCGGGGATGAAGCTGCCGTTTTGATTTGCGTATCGCCACGTTTCTCGCGTCATGGCCGGCCTTGAGCCGGCCATCCACGTGATGACGTCGCCCAAAGCTTCCATTTATACGTAGCGTTCTGGCGTGGATGCCCGCGACAAGCGCGGGCATGACGCGAAAGCCCATGAGGCATTTGATCCGGTTATGGCCGAAAGAGTCGCTGGCCCAGAAATCGAAAAACTCGTGCAGCTGCTTGCGCGCGTGCCTGGATTAGGGCCGCGTTCGGCGCGGCGCGCCGTTTTGCACCTCATTCGCAAGCGCGAGGAATTGCTCGCGCCGCTTAGCGAGGCCATGCGCGTCGCGCAGGAGCGCATCGTCGTCTGTTCGGTCTGCGGCAATATCGACACGAGCGATCCTTGCACGATCTGCCGCGACCAGAGGCGTGACCCATCGATTCTTGTCGTCGTCGAGACGGTCGCCGATCTTTGGGCGCTGGAGCGGGCGGGGCTGCTCAACGCGCGCTACCATGTGCTTGGCGGCGTGCTGTCGCCGCTCGACGGCGTCGGGCCGGACGATCTTTCGATCGCAAGCCTCGTGGCGCGCGTGCGCGCGGGGGAGACGCGCGAAGTTGTGCTCGCGGTGAACGCCACCGTCGATGGACAGACGACGGCGCATTACGTCGCCGATTTGCTTGCGCCTACCGGCGTCAAGGTGACGCGACTCGCCCATGGCGTTCCGGTCGGCGGCGAACTCGACTATCTCGACGAGGGCACGCTTGCTGCGGCGCTGGAGCGGCGGACAGCATTCTAGCTAAGCGAAATGGGCTGGTTTCCAGAGTTGTCATGGCCGGGCTTGACCCGGCCATCCACGCGACGACATTGCGCCAAACTCATGTCATCACGCGGCGGAGCGGCGTGGATGCCCGCGACAAGCGCGGGCATGACTGGACCGGTTACTTCGCCGCCTTCGCGGCGATGATCTTGTCGAAATCGGCGACGCTCATCTCGCCCGTATATTTGTCGCCATTGACGAAGAAGGTCGGCGTCGAGTTCACGCCGAATTTTTCGGCGGCGCGGTCGCGCACTTTGTTCACTTTCTCGTACAACGCCTGATCCTTGAGGACCGCCTCGAACTTTTCCTGGCCCAGGCCCGCCTGCTTCAAGACATTGGCGAGGCCGTCGAGCGGCTTTTCGCTGAACGCCCAGTTCTTCTGCTGCGAGAATAAAAGATCGACGCCCGCGTCGCGCTTGTCGCCGAGTTCGCGCGCCAGCATAAAGGCGGCGGTGGCGAGCGGATCGAGCGGAAATTCGCGCAGGATAAACTTCGCCTTACCCGTATCGATATAGCTCTTCTTTAAAGCCGGGTAGATCTCGTGATGGAAGGCGGCGCAATGGCTGCAGGTCATCGAGGCGTATTCGACGATGGTCACGGGCGCTTCCGTGGAGCCTTGCACGATGTCGGGTAGGGCGCCTGGCGCCATCAGCTCGTCGACCGGCGTTTTGCCCGACGCCGATTTCTCGGCGCGCGCCGGCGCGCTAGCGATGGTTAGGGCGCATGCGGCGACGGCGAGAAGATTTCGGCGGGAAATTTCAAGAAACGGGAAGGGCATGTGCGGTCCGTGAATGGTTGAGACGCAAGACCATAACCTCTTCGGAAAATGTGGCAATTCAAATTTGGCCGCGCGCGCTGCGGCGACCGGAGCGCGCCCCTATAGCCCGTGCCTTGGTTGGATGAACCAGTACAGCACGCCGAGAACGGCGAGAACGGCGCCGAACCAAAAAACGACGTCCGCGATCATTAAATCCTTCATTGTGAAGCTGAATACGCTGACAAGCAGGCCGCCGACGGCGATCCACAGGGGTCGTTGACCGCGTTCCGGCTTTTTCGGCTGCCGCTTGAGATCAGACAAAGGCTCCCCCTTTACGGACGTCGCCTTTCGCTGCAGGGGCTGCTCTGGCGGCGCGCTACCGATAGAGTTTCCGATCGCGCTCGGACAGTCAAGAAAACGCGGCCGTCGACGAAAAAAAAGCAGCCGCGTTTTACATGCGGCTGCTCGTAAATCTCGGCCCTGTCGGGGGCGCGCCTTAACGCGAATAGAACTCGATCACGAGGTTGGGCTCCATCTGCACCGGATAGGGCACTTCCGTCGCATGCGGCACGCGGGTAAGCTTGGCGACCATCTTGGAGTGATCGACGTCGTAATATTCCGGCGCGTCACGCTCGGCGAGCTGCACCGACTCCAGCACAGTGACGGCCTGCTTCGAGGCCTCCTTCACTTCGATCACGTCGCCGACCTTCACCTGATAGGAGGGAATGTTGACGCGCTTGCCATTGACGCGGATGTGGCCGTGATTGACGAATTGGCGCGCGGCGAAAACGGTGGGAACGAATTTCGCGCGATACACCACCGCGTCGAGACGGCGCTCCAGGAGGCCGATCAGATTGTCGCCCGAGTC
>CAZCJY010000340.1:872-2716 GCA_964498975.1 uncultured Methylocystis sp. | reverse complement strand
GTGCGGCCTCAATGAAATCGACGCCGTAATTCTCATGCTCCTCGATGCCGGTCGCGACCGCGAAAATATTGGGATCGAAGATGATGTCCTGGGGCGGAAAGCCGACTTGCTCGGTCAGAATCTTATAGGCGCGTGCGCAAATCTCGGTCTTGCGCGCGAATGTGTCGGCTTGGCCCTTTTCATCGAAGGCCATGACGACGACCGCGGCGCCGTAGCGGCGCACCTTTTGCGCGTCGGCGATGAATTTCTCTTCGCCTTCCTTCAGCGAGATCGAATTGACGACGCCTTTGCCCTGGAGGCATTTGAGGCCGGATTCGATCACCTCGAATTTCGAACTATCGACCATCACCGGCACGCGGGCGATGTCAGGCTCGGCGGCAAGGAGATGGAGGAATTCGACCATGGCGCATTCTGAATCGAGCAGGCCCTCGTCCATATTGACGTCGATGACCTGCGCGCCATTGGCCACCTGATCGCGCGCCACGTCGAGCGCCGCCGCGTAATCGCCATTGGTGATGAGCTTGCGGAACTTCGCGGAACCGGTGACATTGGTGCGCTCGCCAATGTTGACGAAGGGAATGTCCTTCGTGAGCGTGAAGGGCTCCAATCCAGAGAGACGCAGCATCGGCTCGATCATCGGGATGGGGCGCGGCGCGACGCCCTTCACGGCGCCGGCGATCGCGGCGATATGATCCGGCGTCGTGCCGCAGCAGCCGCCAAGAATATTGACGAGACCCGCCGTCGCGAACTCACCGACGAGCTCGGCCATATATTCCGGGCTCTCGTCATAGAGACCGAACTCATTCGGCAGGCCTGCGTTGGGAAAGGCGCAGACGCGCGTATCGGCGACGCGGCCGATCTCGGCGATATGCTGGCGCATTTCGCGCGCGCCGAGCGCGCAATTGAAGCCGATGGAGAAGGGCCTGGCGTGGGCGAGCGAATTCCAGAAGGCGATCGCCGTCTGGCCGCTGAGCGTGCGGCCGGAAAGATCGGTGATCGTGCCCGAAATCATGATCGGAAAACGCGTGCCGACTTCGTCAAAGGCGTCTTCGAGCGCATAGAGCGCCGCCTTTGCGTTCAGCGTGTCGAAGATGGTTTCGACCAGCATGATGTCGGCGCCGCCCTCGATCAGCCCGAGCGCGGCCTCCTTATAGGCGGCGCGCAATTCGTCGAAAGTGACGGCGCGAAAACCGGGATTGGACACATCGGGCGAGATCGACGCGGTGCGGTTCGTCGGCCCCATAGAGCCGGCGACATAGCGGCGCACGCCTGTCTTTGCCGCGACTTCGTCGGCGGCCGCGCGCGCGAGTTTCGCGCCCTCAAAGTTAAGTTCATACGCCAGATGCTCAAGCCCGTAGTCGGCCTGCGCGATCGTCGTCGAAGAGAAAGTGTTGGTCTCGATGATGTCGGCGCCGGCTTCGAGATAGGCGACATGAATCGCCTTGATCGCCTCAGGCTGAGTAAGGATCAGAAGATCATTATTGCCGCGCAGATCTTTCGCGTGATCCTTGAAACGCTCGCCGCGAAAATCCGCCTCCTCATATTTGTGGCGCTGGATCATCGTGCCCATGGCGCCGTCGAGAATGAGAATCCGGCCCGTCGCGGTCTCTTCGAGCGCCTTGAGAATATTCGGGCCGTAAGCTTTGTCGAAGGTCATGCGATGGCCTTTTCACGAACGGGACGCACGCCAAGCAGATGACAGATGGCGAAGACGAGGTCGGCGCGATTGTTGGTGTAGAAATGGAATTCATTGACGCCGGCGCGCGCCAGGCCCATCACCTGCTCGACGGCTGTCGTCGCCGCGACGAGGGCGCGGGTTTCGGGATCGTCGTCGAGTCCATCGA
>CAZCJY010000340.1:0-862 GCA_964498975.1 uncultured Methylocystis sp. | reverse complement strand
AGGCTGGCGCGAAGCACGCGACCTGTTTGAAATTGCGGATCGGCATGATGCCCGGCACGATCGGGACCATTATGCCGCGCGCGCGCGCCTTGTCGAGGAACTTGAAGTAGATGTCGTTGTCGAAGAAGAATTGCGTGATGGCGCGCGTCGCACCTGCGTCGATCTTCGCTTCCAACGCATCGAGATCCCGCTCGATCGAAGGGCTTTCGGGATGGCCCTCGGGATAGGTCGAAACCGAAATCTCGAAATCGCCGATCCGGCGAATGCCGCGCACGAGATCGGTCGACGTGGCGTAGCCTTGCGGATGCGGCTCGAACCTTGTCCCGACGCCCGTCGGCGGATCGCCGCGCAGCGCGACGATATGACGAACGCCGGCGTCCCAATAGTCGCGCACGATCGCGTCGATCTCGTCGCGCGAGGCGGAGACGCAGGTGAGATGCGCGGCGGGCTTCATCGCCGTTTCGCGGGCGATGCGCGCGACGATCGAATGGGTGCGCTCACGCGTCGTGCCGCCCGCGCCATAGGTGACGGAGACGAAATGCGGCTTTAGCGCCGCGAGCCGGTTGATCGACCGCCAGAGCTGCGTCTCCATCTCCGGGGTCTTGGGCGGAAAGAACTCATAGGAGATCGCAAATTGATTCTGCGACGCCGTGGGGTGGAGCGCGTTGAACATCAGGCGGTCTCATAGGAAGCGGCGGGAACGGGATCGGCGATGACGCGCGGATCGCGGGCGAGCCATAGCGAGACGGTGAGCTTGGCGCCGTCCTTGGCGCCCGGCGCGAGCTCCCGATGCAGCACGGTTTCGAGCCCCGCCTGAGCGAGCAGGCTGGTGATCTCGCTGTCCGAAAAGCCTAAGCGGCGG
>CAZCJY010000339.1:0-2720 GCA_964498975.1 uncultured Methylocystis sp. | reverse complement strand
GAGCCAAGACGTCGATGCATCTTCCCAAAAAATGGTGGATCGGACTGCCGATCCTCGCGGGTCTCGCCTATTTCGCGCAGGCCGCGCTGACGCCCGAGCTGGAAGCCGATCTGCGCGCGCGCGTGACGGCGCGGCTCGCCCAGTCGCCGGACGCCATCGACAGGCCGGAAGTCGCCGTCGCGGGACGCGACGTCGTCCTCGCCGGCATTTCGCTCTCGCCCGACGCTAAGAGCCGCATGCTCGCCGCTATTGGCATGGAAACGCCGGCGCGGCGGATCGTCGACGCGACGCAAGCGCTCGCTCTCGCCAAGCCCTTCGTGCTCAAGCTTGAGCGCAAGGGCCACAAGGCGACAATCACTGGCCATATGCCGCCATCAGGCGCGCGCGAAAAGCTGCGCGCGGAAATCGCCGCTCTGGGGCTGGAGGTGACGGACGCCGCCGCCTATGCCGACGGCGCGCCACAAGCATTCGGCGACCTCGTGTCCTTCGCCGCGCGCCGCCTCGCCGAACTCGACCCGGCGAGCGCAACGATCAGCGACGCGACGCTCACGGTCGCCGGGGAGGCGCGTAGCGCCGCCGACTATGACAAGGCGCTCGCCGCGCTGAAGACGCCGCCCGCCGGCGCCGGGGCGTTCAAGGTCGAAGTTTCGCCGCCGCGCGTCTCGCCTTACGTGTTTTCCGCCGCCGTGCGCGACGGCGTGATCGCGCTTTCCGGCCATCTGCCGACGGAGGAACTGCGCAAGCAGATCGTCGCCAGGGCGGCCGCCGCCGGCGCGGGCGCCGCGGTGAGCGACGCCACGCAGCTCGGCGCCGGCGCGCCGGGCGATTTCGCCGGCGCGCTTGCTTTTGCAATGGGCGAACTCGGCAAGCTGTCGCAAGGCAAGGTCGCCATCGCCGACGGCAAGGTCTCGATTGAAGGACAAGGCCGCGAAAATGTGCTGCCCGCCACCATCGACGCCGACGCCAAGACGCATTTGCCCAAGGGATTCGAAATCGCGCGCCTCGACGTGGCCGCAGGGCCGATTTCGCCTTACGTCTTCACTGCGCAGCGCGCCGGAGAAGAGGTGACGTTAAATGGCTATGCGCCTGACGAAGCGGCCCGCAATCGTCTCGTCGAGCGCGCGCGCAAGAGTTTCTTCGACGCGACAATCATTGACAGGCTCGCCATCGCGAAAGGCGCGCCGCAGAATTTTGCAGAGGCTGCGGATCGTTCGCTTGCGGCGCTCGCTCGACTCGCGGAAGGAAGGCTTGCCATTAGCAACGCGAATGTGTCGCTGACCGGCGCGGCGCGCTATCAGAACGCGCGCGCCGAGATCGAAACCGCGCTGGCCGAAGCCTTGCCGCAAAGCTTCCGCAGCGACGCGCAGCTCTCGACGCGCATCATCGGTTCATCGCTCGATGCGAGGCAATGCCGCGCGGCGCTGGCTGAGCTTCTCGCCAAGGGGCCGATCAATTTTACCCCCGACGATTCGATGATTGCGCCGGAGTCGGCGCCGCTGCTCGACGCCATCGCCGCGACGGCGCTGCGCTGTCAGGGCGTCGGCGTCGAAGTCGCCGCCCACACCGACAATGCAGGCATTGCGGAGGTCAATTTCAGCCGGAGCAAACGCCGCGCACAGGCCATCGTCGAGCGCCTCGTGAAGGCCGGCGCCGATCCGTTCAAAGTAACCGCCGCCGGCTATGGCGGCGAGCGTCCCATCGCCCCCAACGACAATGACGAAAATCGCGCGCGCAATCGCCGCATCGAATTCGTCGTGAATTAACGCCTGCAAAGGAGAAAGCAGATGCTTTATTTGCTGACGCTCGGCTGGCCCTGGTTCGCAGCCGCCTGCGCGCTGGGTGCGCTTGTTGGATATCTGACGACGTCGCGCGTCAAGGACGCGCCTGTCGCCGCCGGCTGGGTGATTGTCGCTGCGGCGCTGGCGCTGGGCGCCGGCGGCATGGCTTCCGCGTTTGGCCTGTTCGAGGGACGCGATGCGGTCGCCCTCGACATCGCGCTGCTCGCGAGCGTCGCCTATCTCGTCGGGCTGCCGATCGGCGGCGCGCTCAAGGCGATGAGCCTCTCGGCGCCGGCTCAGGAGACCAAGCGGCCGGTTGTCGTGTTGCGCGGCGCGTCGACGCAGGCGCCGCGCCCGATCATCGCGCCGCCGCAGCCCGAGGCGCCGATCGTCGCCGCGCCCGAGGAGGAGACGCGCGCGGAGCAGCCGGCGCTCGACGCAACGGTGCTGGCGGCCAAGGCGCTCAACGAAAAGGCCGCGCATATGCGTGCGCCGACGAGCGTGAAGGCTCCGCCTGGCGCGCGTCCTGCGATGCTTGCGTCGCCGCGCGGCGACGCGGCCGACGATCTTTCGAAAATCAAAGGCCTTGGACCAAAGAGCGTCGATAGACTGCACGCGCTTGGCGTTTTCCACTATGATCAAATCGCCGCTTGGAGCGCCGACAACGTAAAATGGATCGAGGCGTCGATCGGCGCCGTAGGGCGCGTCAAGCGCAACGAATGGGTCGAGCAGGCGCGCGCGTTGAGCGGGTCCGCAGACGCGCCGCGCAAGGCCGACGCCGCGTAGCAGGAGAAAAGGATCAGCGTCGTGCGTATGCGTATCCTTGGCGCCGCCCTGGGCGCTGTGTCGCTCTTCGCCGCGCCGCTCTGCGCGCAGGACATGTTGCAAGGCGTCGACTTGGCGCAGCCTGCCTATTCGCAGGCAGAATTGACGCGCGCCGAC
>CAZCJY010000338.1:0-2727 GCA_964498975.1 uncultured Methylocystis sp. | reverse complement strand
GCGCGATGTTCCCGCGTTGATCTTGAAGAAATCACGCGCGCTGCTTGCCGATGGGGCGCCCGAAGCGCGCGAGGCGCGTCTCGCGGTCGCCGAGGCGGCGCGGCTCGATCATCTCGAAGACGGCGCAGTCGATCTTATCGTCACGTCGCCGCCATTCCTGGATGTGGTTGATTATCGCGGCGACAATTGGCTGCGCAACTGGTTCGCCGGAATCGACGCCGACAGCATCGAGATTTCGCAGTTGCGCGCGCCGTCCGATTGGTCGGCAATGACGCGCGCGGTTTACGAAGAATTTGCGCGCGTCGTAAGGCCCGGCGGCTATGTCGCCTATGAGGTCGGCGAAGTGAGGGGCGGCGAAATGCTGCTTGAGCGCCTTGTCTGGCGCGAGATCGAGGACCTGCCGTTCGATCGCCTCGGCGTTCTCGTCAACCAGCAATCTTTCACCAAGACCAGCAACTGCTGGGGCGTCGCCAACAATGCAAAAGGGGTCAACAGCAATCGCGTCGTGATCGCGCGCCGCATATGACGCGAAATCCGAAACAACAGCCTCTCGAAATGTCATTCCCGACAAGCCGAAGGCTTGATCGGGGATCCAGAGCCGAAGTCTTGAAGTTTGTTCTGGATTCCCGATCGCGCGATGCCCGCGTCGGGAATGACAATGGAGCAAGCCTTTACGCATAGCGCGCGTCGGGAATGACAGATGCGCAATCACAAGCTCTCAGCCGGCGCGCAGCAAGCGCACGGCCTCGTCGCGCTCAAACAAGTAGAGCAGGGCGCGCAGCGCCTTGCCGCGCTCGCTCGCAAGTTCTGGATCGCGACGCAGGATGAGTTCGGCGTCGTCCCGGGCGATGGCGAGCAGGCGCGCATGGGCGGCGAGATCGGCGAGGCGAAAGCCTGGTATTCCCGCTTGGCGGGTGCCAAGAATCTCGCCTTCGCCACGCAGGCGCAGGTCCTCTTCTGCAATACGGAATCCGTCTTCCGTCTGACGTAATGTCGTCAGACGCGCCTTTGCTGCTTCAGTGAGCGGGCCTTTGTAGAGCAGCAGGCATGATGATTCGCCCGCGCCGCGCCCGACCCGCCCGCGCAATTGATGCAACTGCGCCAAGCCAAAACGTTCGGCATGCTCGATCACCATGATCGTCGCTTGCGGCACGTCGACGCCGACTTCGATCACCGTCGTCGCGACCAATATCTGAATATCGCCACGCTGGAAGGCCTCCATGACGGCGTCCTTTTCGGCGCCCTTCATGCGGCCGTGAACGAGGCCGACCGACGCGCCAAAATATTTTTCAAGGTCTGCGTAGCGCGCCTCCGCGGCGGCGAGATCAAGCTCCTCATTTTCCTCGACCAGGGGGCAGACCCAATAGGCGCGCGCGCCTTGCGCCAAGGCCCGCTGCAGGCCGCCGACGACCTCGCCGATCCGTGCCGCCGGTAGGGCGCGGGTCGAAACGGGCGTTCGGCCCGGCGGCTTTTCGTCGAGAGCGGAGCAATCCATGTCGCCAAAGGCGGTCAGCGCCAGCGTGCGCGGGATAGGCGTGGCGGTCATCACGAGCACGTCGACGGCTGCGCCCTTCGCGCCAAGCGCGAGACGCTGCTGCACGCCGAAACGATGCTGTTCATCGACGACAGCGAGGCCGAGATCATGGAACGCCAAATCGCTCTGCACCAGCGCATGCGTGCCGATAATGACGTCGACGTCGCCAGCGCCGATGGCTGCGTGTAACGCCGCACGCTCGCTCGGCTTGGCGCGGCCGGTGAGGAACGCAAGCCGCAGCCCCGCAGGCGCGAGTAGCGGCGCGAGGCGGTCGTAATGCTGGCGCGCCAGAATTTCCGTCGGCGCCATCAGTGCGCTCTGACGGCCGCTTTCCGCGACGCTCGCCATAGCGAGCGCCGCGACGATCGTCTTGCCGGAGCCGACGTCGCCCTGCACGAGGCGCAGCATGCGCCTGTCGGACGCAAGATCCACGCGGATTTCCTGGAGCGTGCGCTGCTGCGCGCGTGTGAGGCGATAAGGCAGAGCGGCTTCAATCGCGCGCGTAAAGCGCCCATCGCCCTTATGGGCGCGTCCCGCCGGCCGCCGCATTGTCGCGCGGATAAGCCGCAAGGCGAGCTGGCTCGCCAGCAATTCGTCGAGCGCCAGACGCTGGCGCGCCGGATGTTGTAGAGAGAGAGCGCTAGCGCTTTCAGGCCGATGCGCGGCGCGTAGCGCCTCGGCGAATCCGGGGAGCTTATTGGCGGCGAGGACGCTCGCATCCTGCCATTCAGGGAGCGCGGGCAGACGCGCCAAAGCCTCTTCCGTTGCGCGTAAAACAAAACGTGCCTGCAATCCTTCCGTCAGGCCATAGACGGCTTCGAACGCGGGCAATTTGGCGAAGCCCGCTTCATCCAACACCCGGTCGGGATGAACGATCTGCCGGCGACCGTCATAGAGTTCGACGCGCCCGGAAATCCAGCGCGTTGCGCCAAGCGGCAGGCTGCGCTCGATCCAGTCAGGATTGGCAAGGAAAAACACCAGCTCGACATCGCCGGTTTCGTCCTCCACAAGCACGCGAAAAGGCGCCTTGGAATATCGGCCCTGCGGGCGGCGATGCTCGGCGACGCGCGCCTTCAGCACCACCATCGTGTCGAGCGGCGCCGCCGCGATCGTTGGTCGCTCGCTGCGATCGGTGACGTTGGACGGAAGATGGAAAAGAAGGTCGAGCGCGCGCGCCTCGGCGCCTGGCTTCG
>CAZCJY010000337.1:0-2757 GCA_964498975.1 uncultured Methylocystis sp. | reverse complement strand
TAGCGCGCTTTCCGATCAGACGGAATCGTCTGATCGATAAGAAATCGCGCCAAATCAATAAGCGGAGCAAGTTCTGATCGAAAAAGTCTGTCAACTTTTTCGGAACTTGCTCTAGGCGGATCGAGCCATCGGAGCGGCGGCGTCGCCGTTTGCGGCGACGGCGTTCCATTCCTGCCGCCAAAAGTCGGCGACGCTGAACCGCGCGACTTCCGCCCCGCTCTGATCGACGATGACGACCGCGTCGAAATCGACGACGTCCAGAGCTTTCGGGCTGCTCATCTCCATTTCAAAAAAATGCCGAACCTGCTCGATCAGGCCAGCTTGGTCAGACGATTGCCGCTCATATTCGCGCAGCGGCTTGAGTTTGATCCCGCCTCCGCCGGCGTCGATGATCTTGACCTCTCGAACGCGATAAGTTTCCATCTCGTGACCCCAGCTTTGCGGTGGGCATAGAAATGAAATTGGTCGGGCGCGCGCTGCGTCAAGGACCGATCCAAGGAAAGGATGATCTGTCGGGCGGAGGGCGGTGGTCCTCGCCATCAATACTCTCGATAAGGAAACCTTCACCGGTCGTTGGCGCCGTGGCTCACCCTATCGGCGTTACGGAAAGCCGCACTTTCAGGGCGCGCATAACGGCGGCGATCGTTTCGAAGCGAGGATGCGATCCCGGCGCAAGGGCTTTGTAAAGGCTTTCGCGGCCAAGGCCGGCGGCGGCGGCGACTTGCGACATGCCGCGCGCTTTCGCTACTTCGGCCAGCGCGGAAAGAAGAACGTCAGGGTTCTGGTCTTCGGCGGCGGCGGTAAGATATTCGGCGATGACCTCGTCATTATCGAGATAATCCGCCACGTTGAAGGTCGCAAAATCGGTGGTCATTTTTGGCTCTCCTTCAACTCTCGCGCGATTTTCTTGGCCTTCTCTATGTCTCGCTTTTGGCTGCTTTTATCGCCGCCATTCAGCAAGACATAGATCGTTGCGCCCTGCCTGACGCAATACACTCTGTAGCCCGGCCCGAAATGGACGCGCATTTCCGACACGCCTTCTCCAACCGCTTCGCAGTCGCCGAAGTTCCCATGCGCTGCGCTGGTGAGCCGAGCGAGAATCCTAGCCTTGCCTTTTTGGTCAGCGAGTTCGGAAAGCCATTTGTCGAAAACGGAAGACCGGACGAGCGTGAGCATGGCCGATTGTATCCAATCGAATACAAAATGCAAGGCGTGGACCGGAGCGTCCCGGACCCTTGCCCCGCGCTTCTACAAGCGGCGGGAAATTTGGCGCGCGGCCTACCAGCGCAGCACCGCCCCGCCCCAGGTCATGCCCGCGCCGATCGCCATCATGGCGATAACGTCGCCCTGTTTGAGCTTGCCGGCGCGATTGGCCTCATCGAGCGTGATCGGCATCGAGGCGCTGGACGTATTGCCGTAGCGGTCGATGTTGATCCAGCATTTTTCCAGCGGCACGCCGAGATTGCCGAGCGCGGATTCGATGATGCGCTGATTGGCCTGATGCGCGATGACATGGGTGATGTCAGCCGCCGTCAGCCCCGCGGCTTCAAGCGTGTCGGCGACGACCTCCGGCAGCAGGCGCGTCGCCACCTTATAGACTTCGCGCCCGCGCATTTTGATCTTGCCGGCCTTCTCCTCAAGCATCTCGGCCGAGGGCGGCCGACGGCTGCCGCCGCCGTAAATGCCCAGTATCCCGGTCATCGAGCCATCTGTGCGCAGCTTCGCCGCGAGGACGCCGCGCCCCTCCTCTTCCGTCGCGCCGAGCAGAATGGCGCCGGCCGCGTCGCCAAACAGCACGCAGGTCTCGCGATTGCTCCAATCGACGAAGCGGCTCAGCGTCTCGGCGCCGATGACCAGCGCGCGCTTCACCTTGCCGCTTCTGATGAACTGGTCGGCGATGGAAAGACCGTAGAGCGAGCCGGCGCAGGCCGCCCCCACATCGAAAGCGAAGGCGTTCTTGGCGCCAAGCTGCGCCTGGACGAAAGTCGCGCAGGAGGGCGTCGGCGTGTCGCCCGTCACCGTGCAGACGACGAGCATGTCGATGTCTTCCGGCTTCACTCCGGCGAATTGCAGCGCCTCGCGCGCGGCGGCCGCCGCGAGGTCAGACGTGGCCTCATGGTCGGCGGCAACCCTGCGCTCCTTGATGCCGGTGCGGCTGACGATCCACTCATTATTGGTCTTGACGATTTTTTCGAGGTCGGCGTTGGAGAGAACGCGCTTCGGCGCGTAGGACCCTGTTCCAAGCACAATGGAATTCGGCAAGGCGACTCGCTTTCTTCAGAGCATTTTCCGCCGAAGTGGATGCCGGTTCGGCGCAGAAAATGCGTCAATTCAATAGCGATGGCGGCGGGGCGCTTAGGCCAGTTCCGCCGGCGAGGCGCTATTCATTAAGAGCCGCGTAGCCCAAGCGCAAATCTTCTTTTCGGCGCCGCCGCAAGCTACCGGGAATGATTGGAAATCATTTGGTTTTTTTGCCCTTGGCGCAAAGGCGCGGCGGGGGCGCGCCGGCGGGGTCTAAACCGTTTCTTAAGACGCGCGACTCTATTTTAGCCATCGCCGAAGGCCGAGCCCTTCGGCGCCTCTCGACCTTTTCGTCGCACGAACGCGCCGCCAATGGCGCGCCGCTGGAGTATTGCGTCATGATCCAGGCCCTCATCTTCGCCGCCGTCGCGCTTTACGCCCTCGTCGGCGCGCTGATGGCTTAGAGCGCTTCCCGATCACATGGAATCATGTGATCGATAAGGAATCGCTCAAAAT
>CAZCJY010000336.1:0-2762 GCA_964498975.1 uncultured Methylocystis sp. | reverse complement strand
AAGGGCGAAATTCTCGCGAGCGCGCCGCATCCCGAAGGGCTTGCGCTGCTCGTCGCCGCGGCCGGCGACGCCGACGCCAAAGGCTTCGCGCGGGCTTTGGCGCAGGCGGGCGTCGAAGGCGCGCGCGTCGATGTGATCGGCAGCCATGCGATGCGTTTCGAACTCACTGACGCGCGCAGCGGCGTCTTCGCGCCGGGGAGTTGAACATGACGCGTCCTGTCCCGCGTCCGAGCGTTCTCGCGATCGATCCTTACGTGCCGGGCAAGAGCGCCGCGCCCGGAGCCGCGCGTGTCTTCAAATTGTCGGCCAATGAGACGCCGCTCGGCCCGTCGCCCCGCGCGGTACAGGCGCTGCGCGACATGGCGCCCGATATCGCGCTCTATCCCGAGGGCTCATCGCGCGCGCTGCGCGAAGCGATCGGCGCGCATTACGGCCTTGATCCCGCACGCATCATTGCCGGCGCCGGTTCGGACAATATTTTGGAGCTTCTCGCGCTCGCCTATGTCGGCCCGGGAGACGAAGGCGTTTACAGCCAATATGGCTTCCTCGAATACAGAATCGTCATTCTCGCCGCCGGCGGAACGCCCGTCGTCGCGCCGGAGACGAATTACACGGCGAATGTCGATGCGCTGCTGGCTTGCGTAACCGAGACGACAAAGATCGTCTTTCTCGCCAACCCCAATAATCCGACCGGGACTTATATTCCGGCGCAGGAAGTGTCACGCCTTGCGTATTCGCTTCCCTCGCATGTTCTGCTCGTGCTCGATGCGGCCTATGCCGAATATGTCATGCGCGACGATTATGAAGCGGGCGTCGCGCTCGTCGACGCGCATGAGAATGTCGTGATGACGCGCACTTTCTCGAAAATTTACGGGCTGGCGGCGCTAAGGCTCGGCTGGGGCTATGGCCCCGCCCATGTCATCGACGTCTTGAACCGCATCCGCTCGCCCTTCAACGTGTCGAGCGCGGCGTCCGTCGCGGGAATCGCCGCGCTTTCGGATGAGGCCCATCTTGACGCGGCGGTCGCCCATAATGAGCGCTGGCTCCCCTGGCTGACGCGCGAGATATCGGCGCTCGGCCTCGACGTTCTGCCGAGCGTCGCCAATTTCGTCGCCATTCGCTTTCCCGACGCGCCGGGCCGCACGGCCGTGGACGCCGATCGTTTCCTCACATCGCGCGGCTTGGTGCTGCGCGCGATTGGCGCCTATGGCATGGGCGAGTTCCTGCGCCTCACCGTCGGATCGCAAGAGGCGAATGAACGCGTCGTCGCGGCGCTTGCCGAATTCATGCGGGGCGCGGGCGCGCGCCAGAGCGCCCAAGCAGGCGTTCATGGCTGAGCCCGTCTGCGAGCGGCTTGCGCTGATCGGCGTCGGCCTCATCGGCTCCTCGATTGCGCGCGCGGCGCGGGAATTCGGCGCGGCGCGGCATGTCGCCGTCATGGATTCATCGCCGCAAGCGACGGCGCGCGCGCGCGAACTCGGCCTCGCCGATGTGGTGACGCAAGACCATGCGCAGGCGCTCGCCGGCGCCGATCTCGTTATTGTCTGCACGCCTGTGGGCGTTTGCGGCGAGGTCGCCCAGAGAATCGCGCCGCTTCTGGAAAGGGAGGCCGTCCTGTCCGATGTCGGCTCGGTCAAGGGCGCGGTCGTCGCGCAGATGGCGCAGCATCTTCTCGAGCCGGCGCGCTTCATTCCCGCGCATCCGATCGCCGGCACGGAGTTTTCCGGGCCCGACGCGGGCTTTGCGACTCTGTTTCAAAATCGCTGGTGCATTCTCACGCCGCCCGACTCCGCCCACGCGGCGGCGCTGGAAAAGCTTGTCGCTTTCTGGACGCGTCTCGGCGCCAGGGTCGAGACGATGAGCGTCGCGCACCACGACGCGGTGCTCGCGCTCACGAGCCATCTGCCGCATCTCATCGCCTATAATATCGTCGGCACTGCCGACGACTTCGGCGACGAGACGCGGTCGGAGGTCATCAAATTCTCGGCCTCCGGCTTTCGCGATTTCACCCGCATCGCGGCTTCCGACCCGATCATGTGGCGCGACATTTTTCTCGCCAACAAGGACGCGGTGCTGGAGATGCTCGGGCGGTTCAACGAGGATTTGAGCGCGCTGCAGCGTATGATCCGGCGCGGCGATGGGCAGGGGCTTTTCGAATTTTTCTCGCGCACGCGCGAAATCCGCCGCTCGATCGTCGAGCAGGGTCAGGACACCGCCGCGCCGGATTTCGGCAGAAGAGGCGGGAATCAATAAAATCATCACGTCGCGTCGTTTTGCGCAGGAGCGGCTCTGACAAGCGACGGACGCGTTACCCTTTCGGCGGCGTATTGCCGATGCGCAGAACGTCGTTGGCGTTGCGCGTGACGAGTTCCTGAATCTTGCCGGAAAGCGCCGCCAGCACCCACGGCAGCTTCACGTCGATGCGCAGCAGGTCTGGCAGAACGGTTATCTGGGCCCCGGCCTGCTGTCCGAGCGCTGTGACATTGATCGTCGCTTCGTCACCGGCCCATGTCACGTCGGAATGCGCGACCTTGTCGACATAGTCGCGCTGCAATTTCGTTAGCTGATCCGCGACGCGCATTTTTGCCGTCTCGACGCTGAGATTATGCGGCACGGTGACGGTGATCGTGTTGGACATGAGGTTTCCTCCGCTCGCCCTTATTTAGGCGTGTATGCGCCGGAAAAGAAGAATGGCGCGTTTGGCCAGGCGGGAGAGCAGGACGATGCTTCCTTCAGACACGGCGACGCGAATGCCCATCATT
>CAZCJY010000335.1:0-2770 GCA_964498975.1 uncultured Methylocystis sp. | reverse complement strand
GCCCGTCACGGCTCGGCGCGCGCGCCGCAGTTTCGCGGCGGCGGACGCGCTTTCGGGCCCGTGGTGCGCAGCCATGCGCATGAGCTGCCCAAGAAAGTGCGCCAGCTTGCGTTGAAGCATGCGCTCTTCGCCAAGGCGAAGGACGGCGGCATCATCGTCTGGGAGAAGGCGGAGCTCGCCGAACCGAAGACGAAGATTCTCGCCGGCGGCTTCGCGAAGTCCGGCCTGACGAACGCGATCATCATTGTTGGCGGCGCGCCGCAGAGCAATTTCTCGCTCGCGGCGCGAAACATTCCGCAGATCGACGTGCTGCCAGTCGACGGCGTCAATGTTTACGACATCATCCGCCGCGAGAAGCTGGTCTTGACCCGCGCCGCCGTGGACGCGCTGGAGGCGCGCCTGAAATGAGCAAGGACGTGCGCCATTACGACGTGATCGTCGCCCCGGTCGTCACCGAGAAAGCGACGCTCGCTTCCGAGAGCAACAAGGTGGTCTTCAAGGTCGCGAAGACCGCGACCAAGCCGCAGATCAAGGCGGCGGTCGAGGGTCTTTTCGACGTGAAGGTCGAATCGGTCAACACGCTTGTCCGCAAGGGCAAGAAGAAGACGTTCCGCGGCGTGCGCGGTCAGCAGAGCGACGTCAAGAAAGCCGTCGTGACGCTCGCCGAGGGCCACAAGATCGACGTGACGACCGGACTGTAAGGGAAGGCGTGAGGATAGAAAAATGGCGCTGAAGACATTCAAGCCGGTCACGCCGAGCCTTCGCCAGCTCGTCATCGTCGACCGCGGCGAGCTCTATAAGGGCAAGCCGGTAAAGACGCTGACCGAGGGCAAGGCCTCGAAGGGCGGCCGCAACAATAACGGCCGCGTCACCGTGCGTTTTCGCGGCGGTGGGCCATAAGCAGGCCTATCGCCTGGTCGACTTCAAGCGTCGCAAGCTCGATGTTCCCGGCAAGGTGGAGCGGATCGAATATGATCCCAACCGCACCGCCTTCATCGCGCTGATCCGTTATACGGACAATGAACTTGCCTATATTCTCGCGCCGCAGCGTCTTTCGGTCGGGGACGAGGTAATCGCCGGCCAGCAGGTCGACGTGAAACCGGGCAACGCCATGCCGAGCGCCAATATTCCCGTCGGCACGATCGTCCACAATGTCGAGATGAAGATTGGCAAGGGCGGCGCCATCGCCCGTTCTGCCGGCACTTATGCGCAGATCGTCGGCCGCGATCAGGGCTATGTGATCCTGCGCCTTAACTCCGGCGAGCAGCGCCTCGTGCATGGCCAGTGTTTCGCCACCATCGGCGCGGTGTCGAACCCCGATCATATGAACACCTCGATCGGCAAGGCCGGCCGCTCGCGCTGGCTGGGCCGTCGTCCGCACAATCGCGGCGTGACGATGAACCCGATCGACCATCCGCATGGCGGCGGCGAAGGCCGCACCTCGGGCGGGCGTCATCCGGTCACGCCCTGGGGCAAGCCGACCAAGGGCAAGAAGACCCGCAGCAATAAATCAACCGACCGTTTCATCGTGTCCTCGCGGCACGCTCGCAAGAAGAAGGGCTGATCCATGGCTCGCTCGATCTGGAAAGGCCCGTTCGTCGACGGCTATCTGCTGAAGAAGGCGGAAACCTCGCGCGCCTCAGGCCGCTCCGAAGTGATCAAAATGTGGAGCCGCCGCTCCACCATCCTGCCGCAGTTCGTCGGACTGACCTTCGGCGTGCATAACGGCCAGAAGCATATTCCGGTGTCCGTGTCGGAAGACATGATCGGGCACAAATTCGGCGAATTCGCTCCGACCCGCACCTTCCACGGCCACGCGGCCGACAAGAAGGCCAAGAGAGGCTAAGAGAGGCTAACGATGTCGAAGGAAGCCAATCCGCCCCGGCTCGCGGAGAATGAAGCGAAAGCGGTCGCGCGCATGCTGCGCGTGTCGCCGCAGAAGCTCAATCTTCTCGCCCAGCTCATTCGCGGCAAGAAGGTCGACCGCGCGCTCGCCGATCTGGAGTTCTCCAGGAAGCGCATCGCGCATGAGGTGAAGAAGACGCTGGAGAGCGCCATCGCCAACGCCGAGAATAATCACGGCCTCGACGTCGACGATCTCGTCGTCGCGCAGGCCTATGTCGGCAAGGCGCTGGTGATGAAGCGCTTCCACGCCCGCGCCCGCGGCCGCGCGAGCCGCGTCGAGAAGCCTTTCGCCAATCTGACGATCATCGTGCGCGAAGTTGAAGCGCAAGCAAGCGCCTAAAGGATAAAGACCATGGGTCAGAAGGTTAATCCGATCGGGCTGCGACTGGGCGTCAACCGCACCTGGGATTCGCGCTGGTTCGCCAGCAAGGGCGAATACGCCAAGCTCCTCCATGAGGACATGGCGATCCGCGAGGCGGTGTCGAAGACCTTGAAGCAGGCGGCGGTCTCGAAAATCGTGATCGAACGCCCGCACAAGAAATGCCGCGTGACGATCCATTCGGCGCGCCCGGGCGTCGTCATCGGCAAGAAGGGCGCGGACATCGACAAGATTCGCAAGCTCGTCGGCAAGCTCACGGGCAGCGAAGTCGTCATCAACATCGTCGAAGTGCGCAAGCCCGAGACCGAAGCCGCGCTCGTCGCCGAGTCGATCGCGCAGCAGCTCGAGCGCCGCGTCGCCTTCCGTCGCGCCATGAAGCGCGCCGTGCAGTCGGCCATTCGCCTGGGCGCGCAGGGCATCCGCATCAATTGCTCGGGCCGCCTCGGCGGCGCCGAAATCGCGCGCCTCGAATGGTATCGCGAAGGC
>CAZCJY010000334.1:0-2789 GCA_964498975.1 uncultured Methylocystis sp. | reverse complement strand
GCCGATCAATTCATTTGCGGCTTCTATTGTTTCGAATTCTGGCAGCGCGCCGCCCCATAGATCTTGCACCACCTTCATCGGCGAGGCCCCCATTATCGGGGACGCGATATTTCCCAGGAAGCGCGTCCGCACCTCGTGGAACGGCACGGGGCATTGATGGCGTTCTAGCAACTCCCGGACTTCGTCTTCTGTCGGTATTGTAGGGACGGGCGGTTTTGCCATAGGGCGCGCTCCAGAGGACATCGGGAGGTGGGGTCTCAGATCGGCACCTGCCGAAGAATCGCAGCGCCAAGCAACGCTTGACCGACGGACGTCTTTAGATCGAGCTCGCCCTTTACAAGTCGGACATAGCACTCAGGGAGGGTCAGCGTTTCATCGCGCGACTTGAAATCAATTTCCGCGAGATCGGGAATGAGGCTGAAGAGCACAGCGCCATAAAGAACGCTGGCAAGGTTGTGCAGCGAAAAAAACGTCGTCCGTTGCTCGCTATTGATTGCCGAGCCCTCTTGCATGGCAAGGAGGTCAATGGCTTCATCGGCTGAGAGGTTCGCGAACGTCGCGAAGGTTGCGAGGTCGAGATAAGGATGCGCGAGAGCGGCACTCTCCCAATCGACCATCCAGACTTGTGATCCGTCCCACAGAAGGTTCGCCGGATTGACGTCGTTGTGACTGAGCACGCGTCGTTCGTCGCTCGCGAGAGCCGCATTCCCAGAGATAATGGATGCGCCGAGGAGCGTCGCCCAGGTGGGAAACCCCCTTCTTCGCGATTGCTCGTCCCAGAGCGCTTGACCGAGGGACGGGTCGAAGGGCGGTAAATCCGGCGCGGGAATCGCGTGAAGTCGTGCGAGAGTTTCGGAGAGATTCCGGAGCGCACGCGGGCGAATGTCTGGCTGTGCGAGCGCCATTCCGAAGGGCACGCCTTCGACCTTCGCGGATATCATCGCGCCGGCCGCCTCATCAACCAGAACGACGTCAGGCGCGATGCCTTGCTCCGCGGCCAGACTCTGGGCCGCGAGCATCTCGGCAAAGCCACTTCGGCCCGCCGGGTGCAAGCGGAGGAAAAATTCACCCGCGTCGGTCGTGACCCCATAGACGCCCGCGGCGGAAAGGCCGGTTGTGACGGCGGTAACCGCTTTGACGGCGCCAAAACGCGCGACGGGAAAAAAGCTTTCAGGATCTCGCACGCGTCGAATTTAGTAAGCGATCCGCTCTGAGTCCACATCCACCGCTATTCGCGGGAAGTTAGGCTTGCCTTGTTGGCGTGGCGCCAGGCCGTGAACGCGCCAAGCACCTAATCGAACAAGCGCGGCGGCACGACGTCGCAATCTCAAAACGATCCCGCGGCGGATCTTGCTATGATCATAGCCCGGCCAATCCAATTCATTGCGCTCGGCAACAACGATCCAGGAGCATTTCTTTTCTGGTTCACATTGCCTCTGGCCGAACAGAATCCTCCGGAAGAGGCCTAATATCCCGTCATCTCCAGATAGCCTTCGCCGTTCTGCGAGCAGTCAAAAGTAATCGGGCCTTCCCAATACGGAAAAGTTGTTCCCATCCAGCTTCGCGCATTTAGCGGCGCTGTCTCAACGTCGAGGCCGCGGCTTTTCACTTTCACGCGCCAGCGCGTCGGGACGCTTCGGTCGACAATCGTCGTCTGCGCGAGCGGCGCCAGCAAAATATCGTCGACTGCAAAGAGATGTGTTGTTCCGTCCGGCGCGATCCAATTGCCAAGAAGATAAGGGCGCGCGCCGCGCATCCGATAAAGCATAAGCTTTTCGCCACCCAAAAGATGCAGCGAAAGCCAATCCCAGCCCTTCTGGTCGGCGGCGAGGGGCTGACTGCTCCATTCGCGGTCCATCCAGGCGCACCCCGCGACTTTCACCTCGCGACCGTGAATGGAAAGCGTTCCGTCGACCGTGAAAAATGGCTGGCTGTAGTAATACGAGGCTTGGCCCGTTTCGGATTTTCGGCTGTAGCCGCCTTCGCCTTGCAGCACGAACGGCGCGCCGCTTTTCAGATTGAGCGCATAAGAAAAGCGCGGTTCGCGCGCCGTGATGCGCGCTTGTGTGAAGGCTTCGTCCAGCGCCTCGAAGGACCAGTCGTCGATATAGGCTTGGAAGGGCGCGGCGATCACGCCGGCCTGACCGATGCCGCCCCGTGCGAGTTTCTGCGCAAAAAGATGTTCGCCCGCGCTCGTTGCGGCCGCATGCGCCATCCACACATTGCGGTCGTCCCAGCCCTCGCCGGAGTTGGGGTCGAGCGCGTGACGAAACAATGTCCATTGCACGCCATATGATGCGCCGTCAGCGCCCTTGAGATTGGCGGTGAGATACCACCATTCATTGCGGTAACGCGGATGCGCGCCGTGATCCTTTGGAAACAGAAGCGGCGTACCCGGTCGCGGCAGCTCGAAGCCCTGTGCTCCTGATCGCAAGCCGTCGAAAACCTCCGCTTGCGCGGGGACGGAAGCGAAAGCGGCGAGCAGGAGAAGTGCCTTACCTTTCATTGGCGAAGACCTTCAGCAGTTCCGCCGGCGCGCTGTGCGCGAGCCGCGCCATGGGGGCAATCCCTGCGCCTGTCGCAAATTAGATCCTCGCATATTTATGATGAAGTCCACCGAGAATTGGCGTTGAGCGGATGGCGCTGGCGGACCGTACGGCGCGGGATATCGGCGCGTCTTTCCTCAAGGCGCGATGCGTTCGAGCGCCGTTGTAATAGTCGAGGTACGAAAGCAGAATGTGACGCAAATGCCGCTCGCCAATGATCACAACGTGATCAAGGCATTCGCG
>CAZCJY010000333.1:0-2799 GCA_964498975.1 uncultured Methylocystis sp. | reverse complement strand
ACGCCTCCTTCACGATCAAGAGCCGCAAGAATGAAGGCACGCTGATCGAAATCGCTTTTCCCCCGCCGCAGGTGCTCGCGGCGGAGTAGGGATAGGTTGGCGCCGCTACTGCCGCGTCCAGACTTCAGCGCCCAGTTTCGTTCCCTTCTGGTAGGTCCAAATTCCCTGCCAGTTGCCGCCGTCTTCTCCATAGAGCGCAAGCCCGGTGTTGTTGCCCGAGCGATAGCTGACGGCGAGAAAACTCTTGTCGCCGATTGCGGTGCCGACATAAAGCGTTCCGCCGATGTCCCAAGTCACCTTGTAGGTCTCGCCAGTTTTCTCGACGGTCACCGTGCCAGAATAGGAGCCCTGTCCGCCGGGATTTTTGCCGCTGACATTATACTGTCCCACCGGGTCGGCTGCCCAGGCGGAAGCGATCAGGAAGCACGTCGCTATCGCCGTCATCGCCAAAATGCGCATATTGATCCCCCGTCGCCGCCAATAAAACCTTGAGCTAAGCTCATCATATCCATGGGCGCTATGCAATTGAAGCGGCTGACATGGCGCGCGCGGACAATTCGGCGCACCGCGCGAATTTCGCTAAACTGACCGCCCCACTGGCCGAGACGACGCCAAAATGACGAAAGCGATCGACCTCAACGCGGACCTTGGCGAAGGCTTCGGCCAATGGCGCATGGGCGACGACGACGCCATGCTCGACATTATCACCAGCGCCAATGTCGCCTGCGGCTTTCACGCCGGCGATCCCGACATCATGGCCAAGACCTTCGCGCGGGCGAAGGAGAAAGGCGTCGCCATTGGCGCCCATGTCGCCTTTCCCGATCTCGCGGGCTTCGGGCGCCGCGCGCTGGCGATGACGCCGATAGAGATCGAGCGCGCGGTCGCGTATCAGCTCGGCGCCGCCCAGGCGCTCGCCACATTCGCCGGCCATCGCATCACCCATGTGAAAGCGCATGGCGCGCTCGCCAATATCGCCGAGCGCGACGCTGATGTCGCGGACGCGATTGCGCGGGCGATCCGAGCCATCGACCCTTCGCTCACGCTTCTCGCCATCGCGCTCTCCGAGCAGACGCGCGCCGGCGAACGGGTGGGGCTGAGAGTCGCGCATGAAATCTTCTCCGACCGCGCCTATATGGACGATGGGCGCTTGCAGCCGCGTAACGAAGCGGGCGCCGTGATCGAAGACATCGACAGAGCCTGTATGCGTATGCGCGACATGCTGGGGAGCGGCGGGCTGCGGACGATCAGCGGCAAGCTGTTGCCGACGCAGATCGATTCGATCTGTGTGCATGGCGATGGCCTGCTCGCGGTCGAGATGGCGCGCCGCCTGCGCGCGGCGCTGACGGGCGAAGGCTGGCGGCTGCGCGCCTTCGCGGGAGCATAAGGCGCGATGGAATATGAGACGCCGCGCTTTCTCGATTGCGGCGAGGCGGCGCTTTCGGTCGAATTTGGCGACAGCGTCGATCCCGCGATCAACGCCCGCGTGCTGGCGCTCGATGCGGCGCTGTCTGCCGAGCCGCCGATGGGCCTGCGCGAGACGGCGCCGACCTATCGTTCGCTTTTCATACGTTACGAGCCGCTGGAGCTGTCGCGCGACGCGCTGATCGCGCGCGTCGAAGCGATGATGGCGAGTCTCGCCGATCGCACGCAGGAAGGCGGGGAGGGGGCGCGCTGGACGATTCCCTGCTGTTACGATCCAGCGCTCGCAGAGGACATTGACGAGGCGGCCGCGCTGCTTGGCTTGAGCGCGCAAGCTTTGGCGCAGAGCCACGCCGGCGCCGACTATCGCGCTTATATGTACGGCTTCGCGCCCGGCTGGTGCTATCTCGGCGGTCTTCCGCAGGCGCTCGCCATCGCTCGGCGCGCCAGCCCCCGCGGACCGACGCCGCAGGGCGCCGTTCTCATCGGCGGCGCCCTCGCGCTCGTCGCGACCAATCCCATGCCGACCGGCTGGTATGTCGTCGGCCGCACGCCGGAGCGGCTTTTCGCGCCGCAGCGCGATCCGCCTTTTCTGATCGCGCCTGGGGACGTCATCCGCTTCGAGCCGATCGACGCCGCGACTTTCGAAGCGCTCGACGCCCGCGCTGCGAGGGGCGAAACGCTGGCGGCGCGCGCATGAATGCGCGGCTGTTGATCCGCGCCGCCGGGCCGGGCGTGACGATTCAGGACGAAGGCCGCTTCGGCCATGCGCGTTTCGGCGTCACACCCGCAGGCCCAATGGACCTTGGCGCCTATCTCGCCGCGACGCGCGCGGTCGGCGCACTAGATCACGCTGCATTTGGGTGGAATCGCCCAAATGCAGATAACGTGATCGATTCTAAAAGTTTAGAGCGCGCTTTACGCGAAAAACCGGATTCCACTTTTTCGCAGCGCGCTCTAGCCGCGATCGAGGTTTCGCTCGGCGGCGTCGTTCTGGAGGCGGAGAGCGCGACGCTTCCCGTCGCCGTCGCGGGCGGCGCTTTCGACATTCGCCTCGACGGCCGCGCCCTGCCTTCGGCTTGCGTTCTGCCGCTCGCGCCAGGATCGCGTCTTTCATTGCGCGCCGGCGTCTCGGGCGCCTGGTGCTATGTCGCGCTCGGCGCACGGCTGGGCGTCGCGCCGACTTTGGGCTCGCGCGCGGCCCATCTGCGTTCCGGCCTTGGCCCCAAGCCGCTCGCGGCGGGCGACGCGTTCGCGCTCGCGGATGTTGCGTCGGCGCCTTCAGAGCTGCAGGCCTTGCGTGCGCCCTGGCTTGCGCCGAGCGACGCGCCGATCCGCGTCTTGCTCGGGCCGCAGAACGATTATTTCGCGCCAGAAGCG
>CAZCJY010000332.1:1264-2804 GCA_964498975.1 uncultured Methylocystis sp. | reverse complement strand
GCCGAAAGCAGCGCCACCTTTGGACGTTCGATGCCGATCGCATGCGCGAGATCGACCGCGTTGCGAACGATGTCGCGCTTGAAATCCAGCGTCGGCGCGATGTTGATCGCGGCGTCGGTGACGAGCAGCAGCTTGTGATAATACGGCGCGTCGATCACGAAGACGTGGCTGATCCGCCGGTCCGTGCGCAGCCCGGCGCCCTCGCGTATGACAGCCGTCATCACCTCGTCCGTGTGCAGCGCGCCTTTCATCAGCGCATGCAGCCGGCCGCGGCGCACGAGCTCCACCGCCTGATCGGCGGCGGCGTGGCTATGCGGCGCGTCGACGATCTCGACGCCTTCGAGCGAAACGCCGCTCGCCCGCGCGGCGGCCTCGATCTTCGCGCGCGGACCGATGAAGGTCGGCACGATCAGCCCTCGATCGCGCGCGGCGATTGCGCCTTCGACCGAGCGCGCGTCGCAGGGGTGAATGACGCCCATGCGAATGGGCGGGAGCGCCTGCGCGCGCCGCACGAGCGCGTCGAGCAACGCGCCGCGTGTGCGCGCTTGCGCCATCATCGACCATGGCGGACGCGACGTGGCCGTCGGTTCGCAGCCAGCGCTTTGGCTCATGCGCGCCCCCTTCGCTTAAGACGGCGGATCGCGGGCGATGCGGTCGACGAAGAATTTCGCCGCGCGGGCCCAGGACTGATCATTGTCGCCGCGAAAATCGAACCCTTGATGATAGATCGTTTCGCCCGTCGAGACGCGCGCGATTGAAACGCCCATGCTGAGAATGAGCGTGCTGACCTTGTTGACGACGCCGGTCAGAACGAAATCAGCGCCAACCTTCCTGGCGAGCGACAGTTCACAGCCGTTGCAGGTGCGAATGTAGGTCTGTTTCAGGATCGCGTCGAGATCGGACGCGACGAGCGCCCGGTCAACGACGTCATAGACGCGCCGTGCGCCGAGTCCCATGGAGATGTCGTCGCGCGCGCGCGCCAGTCTTTTTGAATGTTCGGCGCTTTGGTCGACAGGCTCGTTTGACGTGTCGATCAGCTCGAAGTCGAGAACGAGCAGGCGCCGGCGCGGCTCTTCGGCCAAGGCGGCTTGGAAGGCGGCTTGGAAGGCGGCTAGGGACAGCGGCAGGAGCAGAGCGAGTCCGAGCAGGCTGCGGCGGCCGATCATCGCGCCTTGGCTCCATACTTATGAAGATGCGCGCCATGGGCGGAGAGCCAGGCTTCGGCGCGATCGGTGTCGGCGCAAAGCCGCCGCGTCAGCTTCCAGAATCGCTGCGAGTGATCGAGGTGCACGAGATGCGCGACCTCATGCGCTGCGAGATAGTCGAGCACGAACGGCGGCGCCATGATCAGCCGCCAGGAAAAGTTCAGCGAGCCCGACGCCGAACACGATCCCCATCGGCTGATCGGGTCTCGCAGGCCGACGCCGCGCGGCGGCAGTGCGAGCGCGGCGGTGTGACGGGCGACAGCTTCTTCGAGGTCGCGGCGGGCTTCCCGCTTGAGATGGTCCTGAACGCGTCGATGCACATGTTCAGCCTGGCC
>CAZCJY010000332.1:322-1254 GCA_964498975.1 uncultured Methylocystis sp. | reverse complement strand
GATCCAGGCGGCGTGGCGCTGCGCGAAATCGCGTGCGTCGCGCAAAGACGCGCGCTGCGGCATCGTCAACACCGCGTCGCGCGCCGCGAAGCGCACCCGCAATGTGAATCGCCGCGCATTCTGCGACCGACGCAAGGCGACGAGAATTGTTTCGCCGCCGTGAACCAATGTGAGAGTCGACGCGCCGCCAGTTGGCGCCGGTCCTTCGCGCAGGAGTCGAAGCATAGCGACCATGCTAGCGCAAAGGCCATATGAGTCGCGAGTTGGAAAATTGCGGCTTGCTCAAAAATTTCCCTTGCGTCGCGCTTTTCGCGCCGTCTGTGATGCGGCGGCCGTCAACGCTACAAATAGCGTCCGAGCTCGCGCGCGGCTTCGGCAGGGCGGCGCGCGACGTTGAACGGACTTACAAAGCGGCCGCTCTTGTCCATCAGATAAACGACGGTCGTGTGGTCGACGGAATAGTCCTCATCCTTGCCGGTAGCGCGCTTCGAGAAGATGCGATACTCGCGCAATACGGGATCGATCGACGCGCGTGGCCCCGTGACGCCGATGATTCGTGGATCGAAATTGGAGAGGTAATCCTTGAGAGTTTCGGGCGTATCCCGCTCCGGATCGACGGTGACGAACAGCGCGCCCACTTTCGCATCCGGCCCCATCGCCTTGAGAATCTCCGACATCTCGAAAAGCGTCGTATGACAGATGTCGGGACAGTGCGTATAGCCGAAGAAGACAAGGAAAGGCCGGCCCAGAAAATCCTGTTCGGTCACCTGCTGGCCAGTATGAGCGGTGAGCTGAAACGGTCCGCCGATGACTTCCGTCGAAGCCGGAGGCTTGCCGCTGGTGAGATAGACGAAAGCCCCGAAGACCAGCGCGAAGACGGCTCCAACGCCGATCAGCAGCGGCAAGCCTCCGGCTTCGACGGAAGTCATCGG
>CAZCJY010000332.1:0-312 GCA_964498975.1 uncultured Methylocystis sp. | reverse complement strand
GAGACGCCCGGCCCACCGGCGGATTGCGCTCCTTTGGCGCCGCGCTTGACTCCCTTTGCGCCATTCTTGGTTCCGTTCGCCATCGTGCGTTTCCTGCGATTGTTGTCGTGGGCGGCGCGTCGCCGCAGCGCGTCCGCAATGCGGATCGCGAAGAAAATCAGTCCGCGAAAACTATATGGGCGTCATTGCACAAGTCCACGTCGCCTGAATCCTTCGCGTCGTCGAACGCCCAGCGCGCCTCAAATCTGCAGCCGCTGGCGCCGGTGAGCGGAAATCGGGCGCTGGCGCCGGCGGCCAGCGGCTGATCAAGCT
>CAZCJY010000331.1:0-2806 GCA_964498975.1 uncultured Methylocystis sp. | reverse complement strand
CCGATCCGCATCAGCACAATGCCGCCCGCGATACGCACCATGCTGAGCGGCACGCCGAAAATCTTCAAGATCACCGCGCCAAAGAACAGAAAGAACAGGATCAGCACGAGCGTGTAGAGGCTCGCCATGAGCGCGACATGGCGACGTTCGGCGAGGCTCTTGCCGCGCAGCAGCGACAAGAAGACCGGTAGAACCTCAAAGGGATTGATGATCGCGAGCAGCGTGGTGAAGGTGGAGAAGAAAAGCGTCAACTCGGTTCTGAACGCGCCGGCGCCAATGTCCGAGACTAGATCGTTGATCATCATTCGAGCGTTTTCTCGCTAGGGACTTCTTGGAAGGCGCGATTGGCCGTCAGCGCTTGGGCAAGCGGGAGGTTCGCTTTCGATCATGGTCTCGGCGAGGCGGCGCGGGCTGTTATTTTTCGGCACGCCCGCAACCTAATCGATCGAGCGGCGTTTATTCCATGTCTCCCAGCCAACGACAAGGAGTTGTGTATAGAAAACAAGGAGTATGCCGCTATGATTAAGTCATTTCAGTCGACGCTGGGCGTTCGCGCCAGGCTTTCCGTGACGAAGCTGATTGTCGCCGCCGCGCTATTCGGTCTTTCTTTTCCCGGCGCGGGCGTTGCGCAAACGCTGACTGCCAAACCAGGTCGTCCGATCATCAACATTCCGGCGCTCAACGACGTTTTGAAGGCGCGCCAGAAGGTCGATCCTTGGGGCTGCGAAGGATTGTTCTGCACCTGCAAAGGCGGCTCAAACAGTCCCAGTTGCAAGATCGTTGCGCCCTTCTGCGCCGACGATCTTGTGTGCCTCGGCAAGGAATGCACTTGCGTTTGGGGCGGCGGACCGTAAGAGCCTTTCAAACCTCGTTGGAAAGAGTGAAAAGGCCCGCGCGCGGCGAGAACTTTGCGCGCGGCGCCATGTTGTTGGCGCGTTAGACTGCGCGGATGATCGAGACGATTCTTCTCACGCATCCATCAGGCGACAGCGCGAAAGTGTCGACGTTCGGCGCGGAGCTTTCCGCTTGGCGCGCGGACAGCGTCGATTTGATTTGGGAGAAAGACCCCGCGATCTGGGATCAGACCGCGCCGGTGCTGTTTCCAGTCGTGGGCTGGACGCGCGACGGGCGCGTCCGCGTCGATGGAGAGACCTATCCGCTGGCGCTGCATGGCTTCGCCTGGAAGAAGCGCTTCGAAATCATCGAGCGGCGCGACGATTATCTGCGCCTTGCGCTTGCCGACGACGCCGAGACCCGAGCGCTTTATCCCTTCGCCTTTCGCTTCGAGGTCGAGTTCCGGCTGCGCCCCGGCGCGCTCGACAATAATCTGATCGTCACGAATACGGGCGGACGGCCCCTGCCCTACGCCTGCGGGCTGCACCCGGCGTTCCGCTGGCCTCTCGCCGGATCGACCGCCCAGCATGCGATCGTCTTCGAGAAGGCGGAGCGCGCAGAGGTTCCCATCATCGGCCCCGGCGGCCTGTTTTCGGAGCCTGTACGAAAAACGCCGCTCGCCGGCCGGCGACTGCCGCTTGCTCCCGATATGTTCGCGCGCGACGCCTTATGTTTCCTCAATATCGAGAGTCGCAGTCTCGTCTTCGACAATGGCGCCGGCGCGCGGCTCGCCCTTACGCTCAATGATTTCCCGCATGTCGGCTTCTGGACCCTGCCACCGGCGTCTTACCTCTGCATCGAGCCCTGGACGGGCCATGGCGATCCGGAGGATTTTCACGGCGACCTCTATGAAAAGCCGTCGATGCGCAATCTGGCGCCCGGCGAAAGAGCGCGGCATGGCGCGATTTTCGCCTTTGAGAGGAACGCCTCCCTCGGTTAGGAACGGGACCGCCACTCGCTCGGGAATCAAGCATGACTGTCGCCGCCAGCGTTATCGAAGCCATCGGCCACACGCCGCTCATCGAATTGAGGGCGGCCTCGAAAGCCACAGGCTGCCGCATCCTCGGCAAGGCCGAGTTCATGAATCCCGGCGGCTCGGTGAAGGATCGGGCCGCTCTTTCCATCGTCGAGGATGCGGTGGCGCGCGGCGTGCTGAAACCCGGCGGCGTCATCGTCGAAGGGACCGCGGGCAACACCGGCATCGGCCTGGCGCTCGTCGCGAACGCCATGGGTTTCCGAACGGTGATCGTGATCCCCGACACGCAGAGCCAGGAAAAGAAGGACATGCTGCGGCTGCAAGGCGCCCAGCTCGTCGAAGTGCCGGCGGTTCCCTACGCCAATCCCAATAATTACGTGAAACTTTCGGGCCGTCTCGCCGAACGGCTGGCGAAAGAGGAGCCCAACGGCGCGGTCTGGGCGAACCAGTTCGATAATGTCGCGAACCGCGTCGCGCATCTCACCACCACAGGGCCGGAGATATACGAGACGCTGGACGGCGCCGTCGACGCCTTCATTTGCGCCTGCGGCACCGGCGGCACGCTCGCCGGCGTCGGCATGGCGCTGAAGGAGCGCAATCCCGACGTGAAGATCGGCCTCGCCGATCCTTACGGCGCCGCGCTCTATTCCTATTACACGACCGGCGAACTGAAGGCTTCCGGCTCTTCAATCACCGAGGGCATCGGCCAGGGGCGCATCACCGCCAATCTCGAAGGCGCGCCGGTGGATATGGCCTACCAAATCCCCGACGACGCGGCGCTGCGCATCGTGTTCGATCTTGCACAGGACGAGGGGCTGTTGTTAGGAGGCTCCTCCGGGATCAATGTCGCGGGCGCGATCCGCCTCGCGCGCGACATGGGTCCCGGAAATACGATTGTGACGGTGCTCTGCGACGGCGGCGCGCGCTACGCCTCGA
>CAZCJY010000330.1:0-2824 GCA_964498975.1 uncultured Methylocystis sp. | reverse complement strand
ATACTTCGCGCATCGCGATGAACATCAGAATGCTCGTAAGGAGCATGGTCAGCGAAACGGCGATTCCGAACGCCGCCGCAAGATGTTCCGACGAACGAAAGGAGATGGTCAGGATCAAAGTGAGCGCCATCAACGCCCAATTGACGAAGCCGACGTAAATCTGCCCGTAGCTTTCCTCGGATGTTTGCACGATGTGAACGCGTGGCAGCAGCCCGAGTTGGATCGCCTGGCGCGTCATCGAGAAAGCGCCGGTTATAATCGACTGGCTCGCTATCACGGTCGCGACTGTCGCCAGGGCGACGAGCGGCAGTTGCAGCGCGGGCGGACAGAGATCGAAAAACGGATTGGCGGACGCGGCGGCGGGGCGATCGACAAGAAGCGCGGTCTGACCCGCGTAATTGAGCAGCAACGCCGGCAGGACGAGCCCGTACCATGCGAGCCGGATCGGCCGGCGGCCGAAATGCCCCATATCGGCGTAAAGGGCCTCGGCGCCCGTGGCGCACAGGAACGCCGCGCCGAGCAGCAAAAATCCAGCCATCCCATGCGTGGCGAGATATTGGAAGCCAATGCTGGGGTTGAGCGCCCAAAGCACGTCGGGATGTTTGACGACGCCCCCCAAGCCCAAAGCGCCGATGACGAGGAACCATAGCGTCATGACCGGGCCGAAGAGCCTCGAAATGCGCGCCGTGCCTTGCGACTGAAAGCTGAACAAGCCGATGAGAACTACAACGGACAGCGGCGCGACATAGGGCGCGATCGCAGGGGCTGGCGTCTTCAATCCCTCAAGCGCGCTCAAAACTGAGATCGCCGGCGTGATCGCGCCATCGCCGAACAGCAGCGCGGCGCCGAGCATTCCGATGGCGATAACGAAAGGGCGACGCCCGTGCTTGACGCCGAGTAGCGACATCAGGGCGAGAATGCCGCCCTCGCCGTCATTGTCGGCGCGCATGATGACCGCAACATATTTGATCGATGTGATGATGATGAGCGTCCAGACGATCAGCGAGAACATGCCGAGCGCTTCTTCCGGCGCGACGGCGCCGCCCGCCCATTCGACTGCGGTCTTGATCGTATAGAGCGGGCTGGTGCCGATATCACCATAGACGATGCCCAAAGCGCCAAGGGCGAGCGCCCCGAGGCGGGCGCCATGGCTCTCCGTCATTTTCGCCCTCTCCAGCATCAAGACCCCCAATTAGCGTGATGTCGAATATTGATCGCGTTACAAATGCGCCTCTCGAAGGGCGTCTTCCTGAACAACGCCCGCCTCGAGCAAGGACAATCGCCGGCGCAGTCTTTGCAAGTCGCCTTCCTCGATTTTGCCCACGCACCCCGCGAGCAACCGCCGTCCCCGCTCGGCGAGAACTTCATGGAGCGCGGGGTCGTTTACAGTGCCGGCGATGTCTCCAAGCGCGCGCATCAACCTCAAGCTAACCGCGGCGTCTGCGGCGGCATAGTGGCGGATTTGTTCAAAGGCGAGATCGAGCAGGCCAGTGAAATCGATCCATGGAACTGCGACGCGCAATACATGGGGCGGATCGAAATAGTAGCTGCGCGGCGGGCTGCGGCTGATCCAACGGATCAAAATGCAGCCGAGTTGATCGACGCAGCTGATCGCCGTCGTCGGATCGTTGATCGCGGGCGAAATTGCTCGCAACGCGATGTCGACGATCTGAACGATGCCGAACTCGACATCCTGCTGCATGGTCCGCGTTGGACCGATGTCTATGGCGGAGAGAAGCTGGACGGCGCGTTCCTCGGTAATCCGGTCGCCGCGCGAAATTCTCATGATCGCAACGCCTTCAGGAACGAAATGGCCGACTCGGCGCTCCAGGCGCAAACAGACTCCAAAATTTTTCGCGGTTCGACGCAGCCGCGCGATGTCGACGTATCGGATATATCCTGATTGCCGGCTTCGCAAAGCGATCTCCAGCTTGCCGGGGAACTGTCCCGCTGTTTCGGGCGGTTGAATTGGTCGCCGCGCGTCAGGCATCAGATCGTCGATCACAAATTCGGTCTCGCGTCGGATGCGATCGACGATATTGTTGACGCTGATGGCGTTGGAGATGTGATGAATGAAATAAATGAGCCAGCCGACGCAAATTGGCGCGAGCGCCATGGCGCCCGCGACTGTGACGACCGGCGCGAACGGCTGCGGCAATGAGCGGGCGGCGGGCAGTGCCGCGATGCAATAGGAAAAGGTTCCAAGAAAGATTCCGAGCGTCCATTGCGTCACATGATCGCGCACGAAGCTAACCAGGATACGCGGCGAAAACTGCGTTGAAGCCAGCGTCAGCGTCATCAGGAGTATGGCGAAGACGATCGACACAACCGTCATTGTGGAAGTGGCGATGCTGGTAAGGATAGCCTGCGCGACCTGGGGATCCACCTGTGACGGAAACAATAGCTTTGGAACAAAACGGCGGACGACGGGAAACTTTTCCTCCAATTCGGAGAGCAGGGCGCCACAAATCCCTAGCGTCAAAGCGATCGCCAGCGGGCGAAGGAGAAACCCTCCCCGAAGGGCGTATAGCGCGGATCGCAGCAAGGTCGCTGGAGAGATTGGCCTTCTCATGTCGAAGCCTGGATTTTGGAAGCGGATTTACGTCCTGTATCGCATACGGATGCTTTTCAAGGGAATTCAGCGCCAGCTGACCGATCAAATTCGCGAATTGATTTATCGTGGGAAGGAATTCGCGTCGCTCGCAAGCTGCTCTTTGCACGATGTCTAGCGGACGCCGCTCGCACCGATTAGGCTGTCCATAATGCTTTTGCTTCGTATCTTCTACGACGCCTATCTCAAGTTCAACCGCGACGACGGCTGGGC
>CAZCJY010000329.1:0-2839 GCA_964498975.1 uncultured Methylocystis sp. | reverse complement strand
CGCGATTTATGGTGGCTCACCTATCTTTGACGCCCGTCTTGCGTCAAATTGTCGCAGGGTGGCGTCATTAAGGTTTCGATTGGGACCCGCCTTGGTGAGCGCCCAGGGCGCTTGTATAGAAGAAATTGACCAGAGGGCGCTATTCCCTCCGACAGGTCTAATCGCCAATGCCGGGAAACAGATGCTCGAAAAACTGGTCGCCTTTTGTCTCCGCTGGCCCTGGACAGTGGTTTTTCTCACTCTTGGGCTTACGGGAGCAGGCGTTTATCTGACAGTCGAGCGTTTTGCGATCGACACCGAGACCGCTAATCTTTTCTCTCCTGACATCGCCTGGCGCAAAAACGAGGAAGCGCTCTACAAGGCCTTTCCTCAACTTCTCGACGTGATCGTCGTCGTGATCGACGCCAAGACGGGCGAACAGGCCGACGACGCCGCGAAACGCCTCAACGACGCATTGCAGGGCCAGCCGCTCCTCTCGCGCGTCTGGCGGCCCGACGAACACGAATTCTTCCGCAAGAACGGCCTGCTCTTTCTGCCGACGGCGGACATCGAGAAGCATGTCGGCGTGATGATCGGCCAGCGCGAGGTGCTGCAGCCGCTCGCCGAAGACCCGAGCCTGCGCGGACTCTCCAATGTGCTGGTCGGCAATCTCAAGGCGGCTTCAGGCGGCGGCCGCGCGATGAAAATGTATCTCGCCGGCGTCGAAGAATTCTCGCGCGCTTTCGAGACGACGCTCGCGGGCCAGAAGACCGAGGTCGACTGGGGCAAGCTGCTGTCGTCGGGGGGCGCTTCGGCGCCGGCGGCGCCGGAAATGGACAAGCGTCGCATCGTGATCGCCAAGCCGATCGTGGATTATTCCGACCTCCAGCCTGGCGCCGACGCGATCGCACTGGTGCGCAAGACCGCCGCCGACCTCAATCTCGACGAAACGCATGGGATCAGGCTGCGCCTGACCGGCCAGGTGCCGCTCGCCGACGACGAATTCGCCACCATCTCCGAAAACATGGCGGTGAACACGACGGGCATGCTCGCCATCGTCACGCTTATTCTTTTCGCGGCGCTGCGCTCGCCAAAGCTCATTCTCGCCGTGTTCGCGACGCTGATCGCCGGCCTCGCCATCACGTCGGGTCTCGGCATTCTGATGATCGGCCGCTTCAACCTGATCTCGGTCGCCTTCATGGCGCTCTTCATCGGGCTCGGCGTCGATTTCGGCATTCAGTTCGCCACGCGCTATCGCGAAGAACGCCACAATGACAACGACCTCGAACGCGCGCTGCTCTCGGCGACACGCGGCATCGGCTTATCGCTTACGCTCGCCGCCGTCTCGCTGCTCGCGGGCTTTTTCTGTTTTCTGCCCACTTCCTTCAGGGGCGTGTCGGAACTCGGCCTGATCGCCGGCGTCGGCATGATCATCGCCTACATCGCGACGCTCACCTTCCTTCCGGCGATGATCAAACTTCTGCACCCGCGCGCCGAACATGTGCCGATTGCGACCGCATCGCTCGCCTCGGTCGATCATTGGATCGCCCATCATCGAGCGTTCGTGCTCATCGCGACGGCCATCGTGGTGCTCGCGGGCATGCCGGCGCTGATGCATCTGACCTTCGATTCCAATCCGATGAATCTGCGCGATCAGAAAGTCGAATCGGTCGCGACCTTCCTCGATCTCTCCAAGGACCCCAAGACCGCGCCAAACAAGATCGAAGTGCTCGCCCCCTCGCTCGAGGCCGCGCGAGAACTTAAGGAAAAAATTCTGGCGTTGCCGGAAGTCGACCATGTCGACTCGATCGATTCGCTGATCCCGAAAGATCAAGACGACAAGCTGACGCTCATCGACATGGCTGTCTCGCAGTTGCGCGGCGTGTTGAATCCGAAAGTCAAACCCGCCCCAAGCGACGCCGAGACGGTGAAGGCGCTCACGGGCGCGGCCAAGACGCTGCGACGCGCGACGGCGAAAAGGCCCATGCCGGCGCTGACGCGCTTCGCCGATAATCTCGACGCGCTCGCCAAGGCCACTCCCGATGCGCGCGCCGCCGCCCGCGCTGCGGTCTTCGACGGCTTCGACAAGATGCTCGGCGAAATCCGGCAGGCGCTGCAGGCCAAGCGCGTCACGGCCGAAAACCTGCCCGAGGATCTGCGCCGCGAATGGATCTCGGACGCCGGCCAGGTGCGCGTTGAAGTGACGCCCAAGGGCGACAGCAACGACCGCGTCGTCATGACCAAATTCGCCGAGGCGATCCAAGCCATTGCGCCAGACGCCAGCGGCCCGCCGGTCATCGTCTCGGAAGCGCAAAAGACCATCACCCGCGCTTTTCTCGAAGCCGGCTTTTACGCTTTCGTCGCCATCTTCATCATCCTGGCGGTGGCGCTGCGCAATCCGATCGACGTCGCCCTGACGCTAGGCCCGCTGGTGCTCGCCGGCATCATGAGCCTGCAGGCGGCCGACTTGCTCGGCATGTCGCTCAATTTCGCCAACATCATCGCTTTGCCTCTGATGTTTGGCGTCGGCGTCGCCTTCCACATCTACTACGTCATCGCGTGGCGCAAAGGCATGGTGGACATGTTGGCTTCGAGTCTCACCCGGGCGATTTTCTTCAGTTCGCTGACGACGGGCGTCGCCTTTGGCAGCCTGTTTCTCTCGAGCCACCCGGGCACCGCGAGCATGGGCGCGCTGCTCGCCATCTCGCTGTTCTTCACCCTGCTCGCGGCCTTCATCATTGTTCCCGCATTTCTCGGGCCGCCGCGCGCGCCGTTAAATAATGCGGACGATACGGCTTGACGCGGATAGGCGTTCCGCATTTCGCTAACAATCGAATCGGATTGATCGCAAACTGGACAG
>CAZCJY010000328.1:0-2856 GCA_964498975.1 uncultured Methylocystis sp. | reverse complement strand
GGCGCGCGCCGTCGCCGAAGCAGTCAAAGAAGCAGGCATAACGCGCTTCGTTCACATATCGGCGATCGGCGCACGTAAGAACTCTCCTTCCGGTTACGCCCGAAGCAAGGCCGAGGGCGAGGCGGCGGTGCATGAACTCGTGCCGCAAGCCATTATCTTTCGGCCGTCGATCGTATTTGGCCCAGAGGACGATTTCTTTAACCGTTTCGCGGCCATGGCCCGCCTCATGCCGATTCTGCCTTTGGTCGGCGCGAGCACGCGATTCCAACCTGTTTTCGTGGACGACATCGCACAGGCGGTGGCTCTCGCCCTCGATGGAAAGGCGACGCCTGGAGCAACCTACGAACTGGGCGGACCCGAGGTGAAGACTTTTCGTGAATTGGTTCAGTATGTCTGCGATGTCACGAGGCGCCGCCGATATATCGTCTCGCTCTCGTTCGAGACCGGGAAGCTCGTGGCGAGCGTCACGCAAATCGCGGGCAAGCTGTCTCTCGGACTGTTCCCGAAATTGCTCTCCATGACGACCGATCAGGTTGAATTGCTCCGCCGTGACAACGTCGTTTCGGATGAAGCGAAAGCGGCGGGAATGACGCTGGAAGGACTTGGAGTCGCGCCGCAGCCAATCGCAGCGATCGTCCCCGCGTATCTCGCCGATGGTTCCAGGGGTTGAAATTGATTCCGCGAAACGAACATCTTGAGGGCTTGTCGGCGGCGCGCAAAATGGTCGCCGCAGACACTTGCGTTTCGCTTGATCTTGGCGCGTCGCCTGTGAGCACAGGGACAGCCCGCGAACTCTTCATCTCAAGGTCAGCCACCCGAGGCATGTTCTCCCCGACCAGGCAAGAAGCCCACGGCTATGTTTAAGACGTTGCAGGATCGCTCGCGATTAGCCATGCGCCTGCGGCACATCGTAGCCGTGTTTGCGCGCCATGGCTTTTACGGCGTCGTGAAACGCCTTTCGCTCCATGGCCAGCTTTCTCCTTTGGATCGGTTTCGCTATGCCCGGCTCCATTTGGAAGAAGACAAACGCACGGCGGTCCGCCTGCGGCAAGCCTTTGAGGAGTTGGGGCCTACCTTTATCAAGTTCGGCCAGCTATTGAGCGCTCGGCATGACTTGATTCCCGAGACATTCGCCAGGGAGCTGCGCCAGCTCTTTTGGCGCACCCGGCCAGTGCCTTGGGAGGAGATCAAGGAGTCGCTGCCGGACTATTACATGACCCCCGATTCGCCTTTCAGCATGATCCATCCGGAGCCCCTGGCGTCCGCCAGCGTCGCTCAGATCCACCGAGCGACACTTAAGTCGGGCGATGAGGTCGTAATCAAGGTCCAGCGTCAAGGGATCAATAAGGTGATTGCCTCGGACGTTGCTGTGTTGCGCATGCTCGCTTCACTGATCGAAAAATACCTGCCCGAAAGCCGGTCCCTGAATCCTGTGCAAATGGTGGAGGAGTTCGCCAACGCCATCGACCAGGAGCTCGATTTCATCATGGAGGCGACCAACATGGCCCGCTTTTCGCAACTCTTTTCGAATGATCCTTATCTCTTCGTGCCAAAGGTCTACTGGGACCTCACTCATTCGCACATCCTGGTCATGGAATATATCGACGGCATCCCCCTCGATGAAATGGATCGTCTGCTCGCGGCGAATGTGGACTTGAAGGGAACCGCCGAGCGGCTTCTTGGCGCCTTTCTCAAACAAATCTTTGAATTCGGCTTCTATCAAGCCGATCCCCACGCAGGCAATTTCCTTGTGCTGCCGGACAACCACATCGCCTTCATTGATCTTGGTCTTGTGGGCTACGTTACCGAGGCGGAGCGGCATGCATTGGCGGACCTATTTCAGGCGACGATGACGGAAGACTTCGAACGTGTGGCCACCATTTGGCTGGAGCTCGCTCATGCTGGATCCGAGGTCAAACGGAACGCGTTTCTCAGAGGACTGAAACCGATCTTGCTAAAGCAGATCAATCAACCGCATGAACGCGTTCAGGTTGGAGAAATGTTCATCGGGATGATTTACAACAGCGCCAAACATGACCTCAAGTTGCCCAGCGAACTCTTCCTCGTGTTCCGGACTATTGCCGAAATAGAAGGCGTGTTGCGGTGGCTTTGCCTCGAGCTCGATGTCATTGACCAGTGCAAAGCGTTCGCCGAGGAACAAGTGGCTGCGGCGCGGCAACCGCGCCGTATAGCGCAGGCGGCCGGTGACGAGGTTCGTCAATGGGCCGGCGTCGCCCAGCGCATGCCCCTCGAAGTGGAGGAACTTGTCAAGACAATGACCTCCGGTCGATTCTCCATCGACTTGGGGCGCCAGGGATTTGATTTTGTAGTTGGCGAGCTGAATCGCTCTAGCAATCGGATTGCGGTTGGTCTGGTGATCGCAGCGCTGATTATCGGCTCAAGTTTCTTGCTCCTTGCAGACAAGGGGCCAGTGATGTGGGGAATGACCATCATCGGGCTCGCCGTATTTGCGGTCGGTTGCAGCCTCGGGTTGATACTGATTTGGCTCGTGGTCAAGTCCGGGAAATATTGAGATTAGACCGACGTTCAGCGGATGCTGAACGGGACGCGCTTCAAGCGTGTGCGATCAAACTGCCGGTCGATCTTAGCGGCCATGATGAAGTCGTTCTCATGGAGGCCCTGGATCTTCTTGGATTGCAAGACGACTTTTGCATGGCTTCATCCGAAATAGATTTCCGGGTGACGCCCCTTGGCCTCTGCGAGATCGCCGACCCCTACGATGAAGCGCATTGCTTCACGAAAATTCTCGAAGCGGAAGGTGCGCTCGAAGCGATGCGCATCGTCGAGCAATTCTCAATCTTTGGCATTTGCTCGAAGCACCTCGGCTTCTACACG
>CAZCJY010000327.1:0-2880 GCA_964498975.1 uncultured Methylocystis sp. | reverse complement strand
GCGACCGACTCCGGCCAGGCGTCAAGGACAAGACGCCAGCTTTGCGTCACGAAAAGCGCCGCGTATAGGCCTCGAGCGTCATGCGCGCGGCGACGATGAGCGCCTGGATCAGCTCGTCTTCGTCGGCGCCGTCTTCGCGCAGCCATGATTTCGCCTCGGCGAGCGAGACGGGCTCGATCGCCGGCGCGCCGATCAGCAAGGGTCGCATCGCGCATCCCGATTTCGTACGTTGAAAATGAAGGCGGCCGCGACATGTGCGTCGCGGCCGCAAAGATTGCGCGCGTGACGGACTACGCTGCGGCGAATTTCAGCAGCTTGATCGCCTCGAAATTCTGTACGCCGCCGCCGACGCGCTTCGTCGTATAGAAGAGCACATAGGGCTTGGCGGAATAGGGGTCGCGCAGCACGCGAATGCCGACGCGATCGACCACCACATAGCCGCGCTCGAAATCGCCGAAGGCGATGGAGAGCGAATTGGCGGCGGGGTCCGGCATATCCTCGGCTTCGACAACGGGGAAGTTCATCAAGGACGCCGCGCCGTCGGCGGTCGCGGGCGGCGCCCAGATGTAATCGCCCGTCGTCGTCTTAAACTGACGCACGAGCGATTGCGCGCGCCGGCCCATGACGAATTTGCCGTTCTGACGATAGCCCGCCCGCAGCGCGTAAACCAGATTGACGAGCGCGTCGGAAGGGTCTGTGGCGGCGAAGGCGCCCGCTGCGCCGGTCAGCACATGGCCGATATTGCCCCAGCTCCAGCCCGAATCCGCGACGCTCGTATAGGCGAGAAAGCCCTTGGGCTTGTTGACGCCGTCGCCGGTGACGAAGGCGGCGCCTTCTTGCTCCGCGAAGGCGGTCTGCACTTCCTCTGCGATCCATTGTTCGATGTCGACGACGGCGTCGTCGAGTAGCGACTGCGTCGCCGCCGGCATGGCGTAAAGCTCCATGGCGGGGAAGGTCATGTCGGCGAGTTGCTGATTATTTGTCTGCGGCCGCGGATCGGCTTCCGCGACCCAGCCGGCCGCCGGTCCCGTGGTCGAAAAGGCGCGGCGCAGCGACGCGCTGGAGATTTCGCGCACGCTGGAGATGGCGCGAATGGGGGAGAGCTTCGCGAGACGGCGCAGAATTTCGCGCTCCGCCGGGATCGGCACGAGATAGCCGCCGTCAGGACCGGAGGCGCGCGAGAGGGCCTTGGCTTCGAGCGCCTTGAGGCCGCTCGCTTCGCCCGAGCGCATATAGTGATTGAAGGCGGACTTGTGCTCGCGCCCGCTGTGATCGTCGACAAGGCCGCCGCCGATGCGCGGCCGCGACATCTCAAGCGCCAGGCGGTCGAGACGGCTCTTGGTTTCGTCGAGCGCCTGGTCGATGCGCGCAAGCTTCTCTTCGGTGACGACGTCGGCGCTCATGCGGCTTTCGAGCTGCGCCAGGCGCTCGTCGTTGGTTTCCTTGAAGGCGCCGAAGGCACGATTGAGATCGGCGACGATTTCGCCGCCGGCGGATTTCGTTTCCAGGGATGACATGCAAATACCTCATGCTGCGTGGCGAAAACGCGCGCGACTGCGCTCGCGCGGCCTGGCGCCGTCGAGCGAATTCGTGTGCGAAAGAGAGCCGTCCGGTTTCTGACCCGCGCCCGACGGCGATGGCGCGAGTTCATTCAGAGCGCCCGCGCGGGCGCGGCGCCGATCCTCAAGGATGATGCGAGAGGCGGCGCAGTGAATGCGCCAATTCCAGCGCCGCCTGCTGCGCTTTGAGCCGCGTAAGCTTCGCGTTCAGCGTCTCAAACCGGGCGCGAGGCGTCTGCTTGACCGCGCCAACGCGCGCCTGCGGCAGCATCGGAAAGGTGACGATAGAGATTTCCCAAAGGTCTACTTCCTGTAGACGGCGCACGCCGCTCGATCTGTCGGTCGCGGCGCGCTGCGTGCGAAAGCCGATGGAGAGTCCGTCGATCGCGCCCTTGCGCATCAGCGACAGCGCTTCGCGCGCCCGCGCCACCGAGAGATCGAGACACCCTTCGACTCGCAAGCCGCGCGCGTCCTCGACAATAGAGGTCCACACGCCGATCGGTTCGGCGGCCTGATGCTGCCACAGCATTTTCACGCCCGCCGCGCCGCGCTTCATCAGTGAGCGCGCAAAGGCGCCGGCCATCACCATATCGCCGCCCGTGTCGACGACGCCGAAGAGACTGGCGTAGCCGGCGAAGACGCCAGTCTCGCTCGCCCGCGAGAGCGGCAGGTCGACGCGCTTTATTTCCAGCAAGCGTTCGTCGATCGCATTTGTTCGCATCGCCAGCATCAGCTCTTCTCCGCTGGGGCGGCGATCTGCGCAGGGCTTGCCGCGCGGGCTTCAGTGCGCAATTGCGCGAGCAATTCGACGAATGTCCTGAAAACCGTCGATGGGTCTTCGCGAAGGCGGGCGGTCCGCTGCGCGCGGGGACGTTTGACGAATAGCGGCAGCCAGTTTTTCTGCGTCATGGATCGCTCCTGCAGCGTCGGTTGAATCGCGCGAGTTCGCGCACGAAGGCGTCGAGGCGGCGCGTCGCCTCGCCCAGTTCGCGCAGGGCGAGATAGGCTTGCGCCGTCGCCGCGCAGGCCCAAAGGAACAGCGCGAGATGCGCGAGATCGCCGCGCTCCAAGATGGCGTTCAGAATGTCGGACATGACGGTTAAATTTCCGGCGGGCGGCGCACGGTCGCGCCCCCTGCGAAGCACGCCCAGAGGTATTACGAGACGCGTTCTCCGGCGTTTCTCTTAGTCAGAGTGACTCTCGATAAGGTCGAACAACTTCTTTTCGTCTGTTTCGACATCCTCGTGACCCGTAAAATAGCTGAATTCGATGTGGTCCGCGAAAAAAGTCACTTCGAATCGATAGCCGACGAGCGCGAAGG
>CAZCJY010000326.1:0-2880 GCA_964498975.1 uncultured Methylocystis sp. | reverse complement strand
TCGTCGTCGGCGTCACCGACGACCTGACCGAAAAATACAGCGCCGTCGATTTCGTGCGCGTCGCCAGCGTCAAGCTCGGCGGCAAGGGCGGCGGCGGCCGTCCCGATCTTGCGCAGGCGGGCGGGCCCAACGCCGCCGCCATCGATCAGGCGCTCGCTTCCGTCGAGGATGCGCTGCGCGGCAAAGCGGCGGCGTCATGAGCGCGCCGGACCGGCGGCGCGGTCTGGCTCTGTGGCGACGGCGCGTTCACATCATTCTCGACGGTGGCGGCCATGATCGGATCGCGCGTTTCGTGCATCGCGCGCTCATCGCGCTCGTCGTCCTGTCGGTCGCGGCGGTGATTCTCGAATCGGTTCCCGAGTTCGAATATCGTTACAAGCCGCTTTTCGACGCCGTCGAATATGTCGCGGTCGCGGCCTTCACTCTCGAATATGCGCTGCGCGTATGGTGCGCCCCAGAACATGCGCTTTACGCCAATCTTTCGCCGACCGCCGCAAGGCTGGCGTTCATCCGGTCCGGATCGGCGGTCATCGATCTCGCCGCTTTCCTGCCCTTCTATCTTTCCTTCTATTTCTCGCCGGACCTGCGCATCTTTCTATTGCTGCGCCTGCTGCGCTTTTTTAAATTCGCGCGCTATTCTCCCGGCATCCGCACATTGCTCGCCGTCATCGAAGCGGAGCGCAAGGCGCTCTTCGCCTGGCTGATCATTCTATTTGGCGCGGTGCTGTTCTATTCGACCGCCATGCATGTCGCCGAACATGAGGCGCAACCGGAGAAATTCGGCACCATCCCCGACGCAATGTGGTGGGCGATCGAGACGGTGACGACCGTCGGCTATGGCGAGGTGACGCCCGTCACCCTGGCCGGCAAGATGATCGCCTCCTTCGCCATGGTCACGGGCTTCGTCCTGCTCGGCCTGCCGGTCGGCATTCTCGCCACGGCCTTCGCGGAGGAGATTCATCGCCGCGAATTCGTCGTCACCTGGACGATGGTGGCGAGCGTTCCGCTGTTTCGCGGACTCGACGCCTCGGCGATCGCTGAAATCATGCGCTATCTCAGAGCGCAGTCCATTCCGCGGGAAACAATGATCGTGCGCAAGGGCGATCCCGCCCATTCGATGTATTTCATCGCCGAGGGCGAAGTCGAGATCGAGTTGCCGCACGAGAACGTCCGGCTCGCAGAAGGACAGTTTTTTGGAGAGATCGCGGTGCTGCAGAAGACGCTGCGCACCGCCAATGTGCGCGCGACGCAGGCGACGAAGCTGCTCATTCTGGATTCATATGATTTGCAGACGCTGACCAGCCGCAATCCGGAGATCGGTCAAGCGATCCGCGACGTCGCCCGCACGCGCACGGAGCTCGCGCCTTCGGAGCGCCATGGCGACATTATCGAAGCGGAGCTCGAGCAGCCGACGCCGCCGCCCGAGCAGATTGGCGAAGTTTAAGACGGAACGCCGCCCCTCGCTCAGCCGCCGATCGCCGCACGCAATTCCTGCAATTGCGCGAGCTTTTCGCTCGCGGCCTGACGCGCCTCGTCGGTCTTGGCGTCGGCGAAATCCTCGCGCGCGTCCTTGATGTCGGCGTCGACCTTGGCGGCGTCGACCTCGGCGAGCGGTATCGCCTGCTCGGCGAGGATGGTGAAGCCGGAAGCGTTCACATCGGCGAAGCCGCCGCGCACGAAAAGCTTCTCGACCTTGCCGTCGCCAGAAACCGTGACGACGCCGGGCTTCAATGTCGTCATCACCGGCGCATGGTCCTTGAGCACGGTAAACTGTCCGTCAGCGCCCGGCGCGACGACGGATTCAACCTCGCCGGAGAAGAGATGCTTCTCGGGAGAGACCAGTTCGAAGTGGAATGCGGCCATGATTGACTCCAGCGCGCCGTAGCCTTGGACTTTTGCGCGTCATGGCCGGGCTCGGCCCAGCCATCCACGCGATCGATCAGCGGATGGCCGGAACAAGTCCGGCCATGACGCCGATGAGTCGAACGTTACGCCGCTTCCTTGGCGAGCTTGGCGGCTTTTTCGATCGCCTCTTCGATGGAGCCGACCATATAGAAGGCAGCCTCCGGCAGATGATCATATTCGCCTTCCACGAGGCCCTTGAAACCCTTGATCGTGTCGGCGAGCGCCACGAGCTTGCCCGGCGAACCGGTGAAGACTTCCGCCACGTGAAACGGCTGCGACAGGAAGCGCTCGATTTTGCGGGCGCGGGCGACGGTGAGCTTGTCCTCTTCCGAGAGTTCGTCCATGCCGAGAATGGCGATAATGTCCTGCAGCGACTTATAGCGCTGCAGCGTCGACTGCACCTTGCGCGCCACGTCGTAATGCTCCTCGCCGACGATCGCCGGCGACAGCATGCGCGACGTCGAGTCGAGCGGATCGACGGCCGGATAAATGCCCTTTTCCGCGATCGAGCGCGACAGCACGGTCGTCGCGTCAAGATGCGCGAAGGAGGTGGCCGGCGCCGGGTCGGTCAAATCGTCGGCCGGCACGTAAATCGCCTGAACGGAGGTGATCGAACCCTTGTTCGTCGTGGTGATCCGCTCCTGCAGCGCGCCCATGTCGGTCGCGAGCGTCGGCTGATAGCCCACCGCCGAGGGAATGCGGCCAAGAAGCGCCGACACTTCCGAACCCGCCTGGGTGAAGCGGAAGATGTTGTCGACGAAGAACAGCACGTCCATGCCGCGGTCGCGGAAATCCTCGGCGACGGTCAGGCCCGACAGCGCGACGCGCATGCGCGCGCCCGGCGGCTCGTTCATCTGGCCGTAGACCAGCGCGCATTTCGAGCCTTCGCCGCCGCCCTTCTTGTTGACGCCGCCCTCGATCATCTCGTGATAGAGGTCGTTGCCTTCGCGGGTGCGCTCGCCGACGCCGGCGAAG
>CAZCJY010000325.1:0-2881 GCA_964498975.1 uncultured Methylocystis sp. | reverse complement strand
ATATGGAGAAAGCCGGTGGGCGAAGGAGCGAAGCGGGTGACGACCTGTGACATGAGCGCCGCAAATTTCCTCGAATATCCGTGAAGCGGCCCGTCTAGCACGGGCGAAGGCGAGCGAACATAGGGCGGCGCTAACCAAAGCGTGAACAAATAACGGACATATCCCCTCTAGACATGTAAGCCGATTTGAGTTATAAAATCGGCATGAGCACGAAACCCACGACCCTTAAGCAATTCCAAAAGCGTTTCCCCACCGATGATGCGTGTTTGGAGCACATCATGCGTGTTCGGTATGGCCAGCGGCTCACTTGCGAAAGCTGTGGCCGCGAGGCGAACTATTATCGGGTCAAAGGCCGCCGCTGCTACGAGTGCGAGCATTGCGGCTATCAGGTCTATCCGACCGCCGGGACGCCTTTCGAGAAGACGCGCACGCCGCTGACGGACTGGTTTTTCGTCATGTTTCTATTCACATCTTCGCGCAACGGCGTGGCCGCGAAAGAGGTTCAGCGCCAGATCGGCGTGACCTACAAAACGGCTTGGCGGATGTGCAAAGAAATCCGCACCTATATGGGCATGGTCGATGGCGACCGCCCGTTAGGCGGTGCCGGCCCTTTCTCGCCTATCGTCGAAGTTGATAAGGCTTTCATCGGCGGTAGAGACCGCATGGGACAGGACGACAAGGCCGTTGTTCTCGGCATGGTCGAACGTCAAGGCGATGTGGTGACCCGGCTTGTCGCTGGTCGTCATGGACGCCACGTCATTCCGCAGGTCACGACTTGGGTTGTCGAAGGCTCGCGCGTCATGACCGATGACGCGCGCGTTTTCCAGCATATGCACAAAGAGGGCTTCGTTCACGAAAGCGTGAATCATAGGGAGAAGGAATATGTGCGCGGCGAAGCGCATACGAACAATATCGAAGCGTTCTGGTCGAACCTAAAGCGCGGCATTCAAGGGACTTACATTCACGTCTCTAGGAAGCATCTCCAGAAATATCTTTGGGAGTTTGAGTATCGCCATAACCTTCGACATGCGCCTCATCTGATGCTGGATTGTCTGACGGTTGGTTTTGCGAAGCCGTCACGCCGAGCATAATTGCTAAAAGCGCATCAAAATCTGCTGAATCTTTTTTATTTTTACTCATCTTCTTACCTAATTTGGACCTTCTTGCGACTCTTTATCGCCTTTAGAAGGTCGCCGTGCTTAGACTTATTACGCCTATACTCTGTAAATTTAGCAATTGCTGCGGCATAAAATGCGACAGATATTATTCCTAGCGTGAAATCCATTCCTGTCGGCACATTCCCATGATATACGGCCCCGGCCGCGCTAAATACATTTTGCGTGAACCCCGCTGCTGCGCCGATAAAGACAGCGAACCAATTAAACGATGAGTCGTTTCCACAACTACTTACCGAATCAAGCTGTGCATCTGAAAGCAGATGCCCGATATCGAATTCATCAACAGTCACGAACTTAGCCCCCCATAATTCGCTTGGGGCCGCAGTTCCAGAAGTCTCAGCCAATGTATTTGGCGGAGAAGTGACAGATATTTCACCGAAGTTGTGTGGAATTGGAAGCCCGGCTGAAGGACCGAGCCCGCCGCCCCCAGAACCACTACTGTCAGACATCTTGCGAAGGCTCCGATACCTTTGCAATTTGCGCTTCTATTGGAGCCAACATAGTCTTCAATATATTTGCTAAATTTATAGCGTCCTGATGCGATAACATCACAGCCGCCCTGAACAAGGAACTTTTGTCTGGCTTGGGCTGCTCCGCAAACGTGATCCTTACGCCACCAGGCTGAAGAAACACGAAAAATCTGTTCGCCGCATACGCCGGACCAGAATAACTTACATCGAATTCCGCTTCGCTTACCGGCTGCACCTTCACCGAAGTATCGGTCATAACTCGGGCTCCATCTGATACGGTGGATCAGCATACCGCAGCTCCTGTCACATGTCCAAAGGGGATATGCTCGACAAATAACTTGCGGAACGCAGAGGGAACGTCTATCGTCTGTTCATGATTTGTTTATAGTATCGGGCCAAAGGAGACGGTGGCTCTGCTTTAACCTGCGTTCGCAGCTCCGAGGGCGATGCGTCGATGCTGACAAAGAAACAGAACGATCTGCTGCGGTTTATCCATGAGCGCCTGAAAGAATCGGGCGTGCCGCCGTCCTTCGACGAGATGAAGGACGCGCTCGACCTTCGCTCGAAATCCGGCATTCACCGCCTGATCCTCGCCCTGGAAGAGCGCGGCTTCATCCGCCGCCTGCCAAATCGCGCGCGCGCGCTCGAAGTGCTGCGGCTGCCCGAATCCGCCACGCCGCGCGGCGCGGGCGGGCGCGGCGGCAAATTCGCGCCTTCCGTCATCGAGGGCAATCTCGGCCGCGTCCGGCCGCTGCATGAACGTTTCGAAGACGAAAGCGACCAGCAGGTCGCGATCCCCGTCATGGGACGGATCGCCGCCGGCACGCCCATCTCCGCCATTCAGAGTCGCAGCCATACGATCAACCTGCCGCCGGATCTTCTCGCGAGCGGCGAGCACTTCGCGCTCGAAGTGCGCGGCGATTCGATGATCGAGGCCGGCATTCTCGACGGCGACACCGTCGTCATCCGCAAGCAGGATAACGCCGACACGGGCGACATCGTCGTGGCGCTGATCGACGAGGAAGAAGCGACGCTAAAGCGCCTGCGCAAGCGCGGCGCTTCGATTGCGCTGGAAGCGGCGAACCCAGCCTATGAAACGCGGATTTTCGGCCCCGACCGCGTACGCATTCAGGGAAGGCTCGTCAGCCTGCTGCGGAAATATTAGCTTCGCGCGTTTTCAACGACGGCTGTCATTCCCGACGCGCGCAACGCGCGCGATCGGGAATCCAGAGT
>CAZCJY010000324.1:0-2925 GCA_964498975.1 uncultured Methylocystis sp. | reverse complement strand
GTCGAGGCGTCGCCGATCCGACGAGCCTGATCGAAGCGATCAAGCTTGCAGGGCGCATGACTTAAGTGATCGACGCGCTGCCGCCCTTGCGCGACGTTGTCGCGCGCTATGGACTTGATGCGAAGAAATCGCTCGGCCAGAATTTTCTGTTCGATCTCAATCTCACCGCGCGAATCGCGCGCGCCGCTGGCCCTTTCGACAATACGACCGTCGTCGAGATCGGTCCTGGCCCGGGCGGGCTGACGCGCGCGCTGCTGTCGCAAGGCGCGCATGTGATCGCAATCGAGCGCGACGCGCGCTGCCTGTCGGCGCTTGAGGAAATCGCCGCGCATTATCCCGGCCGCCTCACGATTGTGGAAGGCGACGCGCTGGAGATGGATGTCGCCGCGCTTGTTCGGACATACGCGACTGTCATTCCCGACGCTTCGCGAGAGCGAAGCGATCGGGAATCCAGCGCCGCCGCAATGATTCCCGCCATGGATTCCCGATCAAGCCTCCGGCCTGTCGGGAATGACAGCCGGAATGTCGCCCGCATCTGCGCGAACCTTCCCTATAATGTGGCGACCGCATTGTTGACGAAATGGATCGAGGCCGAGCCCTGGCCATCCGTCTTCGACCGCTATGTGCTGATGTTCCAAAAGGAGGTGGCGCAGCGCATCGTCGCGACGCCGAAAGAGCGCGCCGATTACGGGCGCCTCGCCGTGCTCTGCGGTTGGCGCACAAGAGCGCGCATATTGTTCGACGTGTCGCCCGCGGCTTTCACGCCGCCGCCGAAGGTCACTTCTTCGGTTGTCGAACTCATACCCAATCCGACGCCGCTTCCTTGCAACGCCCGCGCCTTGTCCCGTGTGACGCAAGCGGCGTTTGGTCAACGCCGCAAGATGCTGAGGCAAAGCCTCAAAAGTCTCGGCGTCGATGCGGGGGCTCTGCTGGCGGCGGCGGGAATTGAAGAAACAAAACGCGCGGAGGAGATCGACGTCGTTGGCTTCGTGGCGCTAGCCAACGCGCTTCAAGCCGCGGACGTCATTCCCGACGCTTCGCGTCAGCGAAGCGATCGGGAATCCAAGTGACGCCGTCGCGTTTTTTTGGATTCCCGGTCAGGCCTTCGGCCTGCCGGGAATGACATTCGGGAACATGGTCATTCGCTCAGCAATTGCGCGACGAATTGCTCGATCTCTTTCTCGCGCCTTGGCCGTCGCTGCCGTTCGGCGCACAGGACGGCGATGAGATCGTCGAAGGAACGCTGCAGGTCGTCGTTGACGATGACATAGTCGTAATCCTTCCAGCGCATGATTTCCTTGCGCGCATTCTCCAGTCGCTTCTCGATTGCCTCGCGCGGATCCTCGGCGCGGCGCTCCAGTCTCGCGCGCAACTCCTTCATCGACGGCGGCAGGATGAAAACCGTGACGGCGTCGGCGCCCATCTTCTCGCGGACCTGACGCGTGCCCTGATAGTCGATGTCGAAAAGGCAGTCGCGCCCTTGCGAGAGAATCTCCTCCACCGGCGCGCGCGGCGTGCCGTAATAATTGCCGTGCACCTCGGCCCATTCCAACAGTTCGCCGGCGTCGCGCATCGCCGCGAACTGCCGCTCGGAAATGAAGCTGTAATGGATGCCGTCGACTTCGCTCGATCGGCGCGCGCGGGTGGTCACCGAAATCGACAGCGTCAGATCGAGTTCGCGATCCTGCAACAGCATGCGCGTCAGCGTCGTCTTGCCGGCGCCGGAGGGGGACGACAGGATGAGGACGATGCCGCGGCGGCGCTGGAGAGATGCGGGCATTTCGATTCGCATTCTTAAGAAAGGGCAATCGGCAATAGGCAATCGGCAGTCGGCTGACAACTATTCAATCTCGCCGCCACCCGCCTATTCCACGTTCTGCGCCTGCTCGCGCAGCTGTTCGACTTCGATCTTCAGATCGAGGCCGATCGCCGTCAGCGCCGCGTCGTTGGACTTGGCGCAAAGCGTATTGGTTTCGCGCGAGAGCTCCTGCGCGAGGAAATCGAGCCGGCGTCCCATCGGCCCGCCGGCGGCGAGCAGCTTTCGGGCGCTTTCGACATGCGCCTTCAGCCGGTCGATCTCCTCGCGAATGTCGGCCTTCACCGCGAGCAGCACCGCTTCCTGATGCAGCCGCTGGGGGTCGAGCCCCTCGGCGTTGTCCAAGAGGCGGGCGAGCTGCTGCGCCAGCCGCTCGCGAATCGCCTCGGGCCGGCGCGCGGGCGCTGCGTCCGCCTGCGCCGCCAGCGTCGCGATACGGTCGAGCCGCACGCCGAGAACGACGGCGAGCGCCGTTCCCTCGGCCTCGCGCGAGGCGACGAGCGCGACGAGCGCCTCGTCGAGCGCCGCTAGGATATGCGCGTCGAGTTCGGCGCGTTGCGCTTCGGTGAGCTCCGGCTCGACGACCTCGACGACGCCCCGCACGCCGAGGAGCCCGTCGAGCGTCGCCGGGCCGACATTCGCCGGCAGCGGCGCCTCGGCCAGTGCGGCAAGAAGCCGCTCAAGCGCAACACGGTTCAGGCGCGCGGTCTGGCTCTCGTCCTCGCGCCGCGCGACGAGATTGGCGAAAACCGCGCCGCGAGAAAGACGCGCGGCGATTCTCTCGCGGGCCTTGATCTCCACCGCGTCGAAATCGGGCGGCGCGCGCAGGCGCAGATCCAGTCCCTTCGCATTGACGCTTTTGAGCTCCCACGCATAGCGCCAGGACGCCAGGCTTCCCTGGGCGCGGGCGAATCCGGTCATGCTGAGGACGCTCATGCGGAAGGCGTGGCTCCAGGAGGAGATTGGGATGCGGCGACGAAACTTACCGCAGGGCGGGCGCGGGCGGCACGGTCTTGGCGGAGGTCAAATCCCAGCTTTTGTCGCGCAGCGGATCGAGCGCCGTGCCCTCGGAGGCGTCGAAGGCGCGCGGTCGCAGAGGCTGGCCGGCT
>CAZCJY010000323.1:688-2933 GCA_964498975.1 uncultured Methylocystis sp. | reverse complement strand
GTGCCGAAGCCTCCGGGAAAGGCGACCAGCGCCCGCGCGCGCAGCATGAAATGCATCTTGCGCAGCGCAAAGTAGCGGAAGTGCAGGCAAAGCGACGGCGTGACATAGCTGTTTGGAAGCTGCTCGTGCGGCAGTGTGATGTTGAGCCCCACCGTCTCTGCGCCGACTTCGAAGGCGCCGCGGTTCGCCGCCTCCATGATGCCCGGTCCGCCGCCGGTCACGATGGCGAGGCGCGGCGCGCCGCTCTTGCGGGCCGCGCCGACGATCGCGCCGAATTCGCGGGCGATCTCATAGTAGCGCGAATTTTGGCATACTCGTTTCGCGACAGCGAGCCGTCTGGCGAGCGTCGCGTCGTCGGGCGCGGCGCTTGCAAGCGCCTGCGCTTCGGCGAGCCGGCTTGCGGCGAGAGCGGGTTCGACGATCCGGGTCGAGCCAAAGACGACGATCGTGTCGGCGACGCCGTGTCGGCGCAGCAGCAGTTCGGCCTTGAGGTATTCGAGTTCGAGGCGCGGTCCGCGGGCGTCGGCCGAGGTGAGGAAATCTATGTCCTCATCCGCCTTGCGATAGGAGGGGCTGGAGAGTATCGCCTGCAGCCGCTTCGCCGCGGCGAGATCCGGGATGTGCGGCGCCGGGAGTTCGGACGGAGGCCCGCCGCCGGCATCGGGTCGAGGATTCAGCTCTTCATCTTTTGCGTTCAATCATCCGCTCCCTGGCAGCCGTTGCGGCGCTTTTCTTTATTTCCGCTTGGGTCCGGCGTATATGACCCGCCGGACGCCTGACGGCGAAGATTTATCGAGGAGCAGGACGGGAGCGCATGGCCGGGCATAGTCAATTCAAGAATATCATGCACAAGAAGGGCAAGCAGGACGCGATCCGCTCCAAGCTTTTTTCAAAGCTTGCCCGAGAAATAACCGTCGCCGCCAAGATGGGCCTGCCCGACCCGAACATGAACGCCCGCCTGCGCGCCGCCGTGCTCGCCGCGCGGGCGGAAAATATGCCGAAGGACAATATCGAGCGCGCCATCAAGAAGGCCTCCGGCGCGGACGCCGAGAACTATGATGAAGTGCGCTACGAAGGCTATGCGCCCGGCGGCGTCGCGGTCATCGTCGAGGCGCTCACCGACAATCGCAATCGCACGGCCGGCGAGGTGCGCTCCTATTTCACCAAGGCCGGCGGCTCACTCGCCGAGACCGGCGCCGTCTCCTTCATGTTCGACCGGGTCGGCCTCGTCGAATTCGACAAGAAGGCCGCCACGGAAGACGCGATGATGGAGGCGGCGATCGACGCCGGCGCCGAAGACGTGTCGACGACGGACGAGACGCATGAAGTGATCACGTCGGTCGAATCGCTGCGCGACGTCGCCAAGGCGCTCGAGGATAAGTTCGGCGAGCCGCGCAAGGCGGCGCTCGTCTGGCGCCCGCAGAACACGATCAAGGTCGATGATGATTCGGGCGAGAAGATCCTCAAGCTCGTCGGCCTGCTCGAAGACAATGACGACGTTCAGAACGTCTACGCCAATTTCGAGATCTCCGACGCGCTCGTCGCCAAGCTTGCGGGTTAGCCGCGCGGGACGATGAGCGCCGATCGCGCGCCGCGGTGAGCGATGCACAACAAGCGGGGCTATCACCACGGTTCGCTCAAGCAGGCGCTGATCGACGCCGCTCTGGAGATTCTTGCCGAGGGCGGGCCGTCGGCGCTGACCCTCACCGAGGCGGCGCGCCGCGCCGGCGTTTCGCCCGCAGCGCCCTATCGCCATTTCAGCGGCCGCGACGCGCTGATCAGCGAACTCGCGCGGCGCGGCTTCGAGACCTTCGGCGCGCGAATCGAGGCGGCGTGGGACGAAGGCCGGCCCGACGCCAAGAGCGCGATGCGGGCGATGTGCGCGGCCTATCTCAAATTCGCACGGGAAGAGCCCGGACTTTACGCGGCCATGTTCGGACAGGCGCAGACGCTCGCCGACCCTGGAGCGGGCGGCGCCGCCGATCATGCGCTGGAGATTCTCTGGCGCGCCGTCGTCGCGTGGCTGCAGCAGGCGGGGGCGCCGGCGCAGGGCGCGCGCTACGCGGCGTTGCAAATCTGGTCTCTCGCGCATGGCGTCGCGATGCTGACGATCTCCGGCCATTTCGATCCGGTGAAAAGCGCGGATCCGGCGCTGGTGCTGGAGAGCGCGGCGCAGGGCGTCATGGAGAGCGCCGCGGCGCGCGCGAAAGCCGCGACGTCTTAATCTCTTAATAAAGCTTCATCC
>CAZCJY010000323.1:0-678 GCA_964498975.1 uncultured Methylocystis sp. | reverse complement strand
CGAATTACGCGCGCGCTTTAATCCTTCATTAACGTTAACGCCCTCAAATGAAGCAAATCTTAATTGCGTGAGGCTCTCGTGCCGCAAGCGTCTTCCAAACACATCCGCTTCAAGGGCCGGTCCTTCCCCGTCCTGACGCTTGAACCCGAGCAGCCGCTCGAAGGCTGGTTGGAGCAGCTCGACGCGCTGCTCGAGCAGTCGCCGGCCTTCTTCAGCCGGAAGTCGATCGTCATCGAACTCGCCAAACTGACGCTCGAACGGCCGCAACTCACCGACCTTCTCGAAAATCTCACCCGCCGCGGCATACGCGTCATGGGGCTGTCCGGCGCGGACCCGGCATGGGCCGCCGACGATCTGCCGCCGATTCTGGCTGGCGGTCGCGCCACCCCGCAACCTTCGGCGGAAGCCAGCGCCGCGCGCGCCAAAGACGCAAATACTGGAACGCTGACCCCAAGCGAAGAAGCGGCGTTCGAGGACATTGCGAATGCGCTCGGCGCTGGCGGCGCGCAGGCATCCGACGCCAAGTCGGCCGCGACGCCGGCGCCTGCGCCTGCGCCGCTGATTGTGCTCGAACCGGTGCGCTCCGGCCAGTCGATCTACTATCCGGACGGCGACGTCACTGTGGTCGGGTCGGTCGCTTCCGGCGCGGAGATCATGGCCGGCGGCTCAGTTCATATC
>CAZCJY010000322.1:0-2936 GCA_964498975.1 uncultured Methylocystis sp. | reverse complement strand
TTGATCGCGCCGCGCATTTTGTCGACGGCCTGATTGAGCGTCATGCCCTGCACGCTCTCGTCGTCGATGGCGCCGATGAGATCGCCCGACATGACGCCGGCGCGAGAGGCCGGCGTGTCGTCGATGGGGGTCACGACTTTGACGAGACCGTCTTCCTGGGTGACTTCGATGCCCAGACCGCCGAACTTGCCCTCGGTCTGTGTCCGCATGTCCTTGAAGCCCTTGGCGTCAAGATAGCTCGAATGCGGATCGAGCGAGGTCAGCATGCCGTTGATGGCGTTTTCAACGAGCTTCTGCTCGTCGGGCTTTTCGACATAGTCGGCGCGCACCTTGTCGAACACGTCGCCAAACAGGCTGAGATGCTTATAGGTGTCGGCGGAGGCGGCTTGCGCCGGCGCGCCGATGACGGCGCGCGCCTGTTGGCCGAGCGTGGCGCATCCCGCGCCAATAGCGATTCCTGTAGCGATAAGGGCTGTTCTGCGAATCATCCGCCGACCTTCCGACTGTCTGACTTTGCCCACCATGGGCCTGAGTCGATTGACGCTCCGTCTTTGCGGAACTCAACATAGAGAATGGGTTGTTTCGCGCCGATCGCGATGGTCGCCGCGGTTTGCGCGGCTCCGTCTCCCATGCTGGCTATCGGCTCACCCGCCAGAACAAATTGTCCGACGTTCACACTGGTGCGACTCATACCGGCCAGAACGACATAATAACCGCCGCCGGCATTAATGATCAAGAGTTGACCGTAACTTCGATAAGGTCCAGAAAAAGCGATCCAGCCATCGCAAGGCGCCGCCACGATGCCGTTTTCGCGCGCGGCGATCGACAATCCCTTTTCCTTGCCGCCGAAACCGTCCGGCGCGCCGAAACGCCGCACGATGGGCCCCGCCACGGGCGCCGGCAGGCGGCCCCTGAGATCGGCGAAGGCGACGGCGGGCGCGAGCCGCGCCGCGTCCTTGAAAGGCGCCGCGAGCGCCTTCCGGCGCTGTTCCTCGGAAAGCTTCGCCTGCGCCGCGGCCCTCTCTTCATCGGCCTTGCGCGCCGCTTCCGCTGCGCGGCGCGCCGCCTCGCTTTGCGCCTCCATGCGGGCGATGAGGTCCTTGAGGCTCGTCGCCTGCCGCGCCAGCGCCTGCGCGCGCTCAGTCTCCGTCTGCAACGCGCTTTGCGCCGAAGCAAGCGCCTCCTGCCGCGCCGCGATCATCGGCGCGAGCCGTTCGCGCTGCGCGCCGAGGTTGATTTTCTGTTCCGCCAAATTCTCCTGTTCGCGCCTTACGCCGTCGCGCAGGCGCACGAGCTCCGTCAGATCGGCCTGAAGCTGTCGCGCTTCGCCGCGCATTTGCGGCAAAACGGCGCCGAGCGCGAGCGAGGCGCGCACCGCTTCAAGAATGTCCTGCGGCCGCGCCAGGAGCGCTGGCGGCGGACGGCGGCCCATGCGTTGCAGGACGGTAAGAATTTCCACGATCAGCGCACGCCGGCTTTCGAGCGACTCCAAGACCTTTTGCTGGCTCTCGTTAAGCGTCGCCAACCGTTCTTCGATTTCGACGGCGCGCGCTTCGGTCTCCTGCAGTCGCTGCGTCGCCTCGAGCAATGTGCTGTTGAGCCGCTCGCGCGCCGCGGCGTGATCGACGACTTGTTCTTCCAGTCTGCGGGCGCGTTCTCTGGCGGCGCCGATCTCGTCCTCGACTCCGCGCAATTCGAGCTGCTTGGAGGAGACGTCCGGCGTTTCCGCAGCGTTGGGCTCGGCATGCGCTGCGAGCGCGAGAGCAAACGCCAAGGCCGTCGCAGACAACAGCCCGCGCCTTTTGGCCTCGCTACGCGCCTTCGCTGAAACGCTCATCCTCGCCTGCGGCGTCAATCTTGTTAAGAGCCCGATATGCCTCCGAAATATGGTCCACATTGCGGCGAAGCCCCGCCAGAATCGCGCCAGCGCGGGGCGTCTGGAGCAGTTCAAGGAGCGATTTGGGCAGTTTCCGCCGCCAATTCAAGCGTTCCAGGTCCGTGCCGGGCAGATTGACCGCTGTTTGTTCTCTTGCACAAGATCGTCGAGCTGCGCGATCGCAAGCAGCGACGGCGCGCGCGACATAGGCGTGGAGCGCCTGCGCCAAGACGTCATCGAGCAGCTCCGCGAAATCTTCACGCTACGGTTCGCAGCCTTATTGCGCGAAGTTAAGGCGCCGGCGCCCGATCAGAGCTGCCGAATTGTTGACCCCGCTGCTCAACGTACAGCAAAGCTGATCGCGCCGCGCGGCGCCGCGCTCTTCTCCTCGAGCGGCGCGGCGCCTTGGCCTGCCGCGATGAGACGCCGGCCGCCCACGCCTTCGCGCTGAAGATAGCGCATCGCCGCTTCGGCTCGGCGTCGCGCCAGAGCGTCGTTCTCCTCTCTCGCGCCAGCGCCATAGACATGGCCGCCAATCTCAATTGTCGCATCTTCTGCACAGCGGCGGATGATTTCAGCCGCCTTGTCGAGCGCCAGCGCCGCGGCGCGCGTGATCGTCGCGCGCGCTGGTTGAAACAGGATGCGATCTTGCTTCGCGGAAGCGTCGAGCGCGGCCTGGCATTCTGCGGCCGTCAGCGCGCCAGTGGGAAGACGCGCCGGCGTCACAGCCGGCGACTGGGCCTCGATGGGAGGGATTGGGGGCGTTTGTAGCGCGGACGACGCCGGCGCGCTGTCCGCCGCTGGCGGAGCCGGCATGGCGGGCGCGGCGTCGATCATCACCTGACGCACGCCGGGGATGCGGGAAATTTCGGCGATGAGCTGCGCGTTCGCCGCCGTTTTCTCAGCGGCGCGCACGTCGCGGCCCGAAATGCTTATCTGCGCAGCGTCGACGCCGGCGCCTTCGCTCACGGCGACGACGCTGCGACGAAGCTCCTCTTCATAGGCGGGTTGGGCGATGAATGTCGCGCCCCACCAGACGAGACCGGCTGGGCATTGGGAC